>JAOTUO010000050.1 GCA_029863845.1 Myxococcales bacterium | reverse complement strand
TGCCTCCAAGAGTGAGAAAGGCCTTTCCCTCTCCAAATTCAACGAGACGCTCCTCGGCCTGCACGACGCTCACGAGAGTAATAAAGCCCAGAAGGACTACGGCTCTCGGACTCAGGAGCCACCGAGCGAAGGAAGGCGTTTTGGGCTGGCACGAATATCGGCGACCGTGCGGTCTTAAACCCCTGAGAACGGAACGGCCCAGTGACCTACCGAGCGACGCCCCATCCCTGCTCGCTACATCGGTTCCCGAGATTTCGAGATGGGATAATCGCCACCGCATAACGGGCCCCCTTTCTAGCTTTCCCCAACCGCTGCTCACTAGCCTACATCTTTGTGGATGCCGATTGGGTGGTGCCGCTACAGCCGCCTGCGCGCTGCTGCCAGCGCCGCGAGGCCGGAGGCGAGGAGGAGGGCTGTGGAAGGTTCCCGTAGGGGCCCGAGCCCTCATCCCCTGGGGTAGTTAACCGAATTCGGTTTATCGGACCCACAATAAAGGGGCCTCGAACTTCCTACGCTCGCCCCGCTAGCTCGACTTGCTGCGGTTGCGGTAGAGCGACGCATCGACAGCCGCGCGCATGGCGGCCTCGTCGAGGCCGCCGCCCAGGAACTCGTTCACCATGCGGCAGATCGCCGCCGGGTCTTCGATGGCCGCCCGGTAGTGGATCTCGACCAGCTCGAAGTTCGTGCGCTTCTTGCAGTGCAGGCGCGTGCGCACGATATCGTTGCGGTACGCCTCCTTCAGCGCCTCCGCATCGGCCGAGGTATCACCGTGGTCCAGGCGCGCGATCATCTTCTCCTGGCTGGCGATCACCTCGTCGAGGTCACGACGCATGAAAATGACCCGGTAGTCGTTGTCATCGGGGAGATCCTTGATCAGGAACGAGATCGCCTTGACGGCCTTGCCGCGCCCTGCGCGCAGGTAGGACTTGTCCGTCTCCCGCTCCAGATCCTTGATGCGCTCGAGCTCGTAGTAGCCCTTCGGGTTGTCGATGTCGGCGCTGCGCTCGTGATCGCTCCAGATGGGCACGCCGCCCGCCTCGAGCATCTTCATCATCATCGACGTGCCCGAGCGCGGCAGCCCGCTCACCACGACGATGGGCGCACCACGGCGGCCTCGAGAGAGCTTGCGGCGCAGGGCGTCGAGCACGGCAGAATCTCCTAGATGGTGACGCCGAAGAGACCCTTCACGGCAAACCCGACGACGAGCGACCAAATGAGCACCCACAAGACGATGCCGAGCTCACCGGCGGGCAAGGGGGGGAGCGCGCGCGGGTGCACGCCGAGCTCCATCGACAGCACGGGGCCACCGGCCGGCAGCGCGGACTCGCCCGGATACAGGATGGCCTCGAAGCCGCGCAGCCGCTTCACCGGCACCTTGCGCAGCGGGCCGCCGACGGCCCAGGTCTTCTGGAAGACCTCGTCGCCGACCTTCACAGAGAGCACGTGGTCGCCCGGCGCATCGGCGCGCAGGCGCCAGAAGGCCTGGTGGTCCGCGGTCTGCACGGGCGGGGCGTCGAGCGTGATGCCTTCGGGCAGCGCCAATGTGATGTCTCGAGACGAGATCCCTGCATCGGGATCGAGGCGCACGTGCAAGAGCTCCACGGCGCCCCGGGGCGACGGATCGTAGGCGTAGTTCGCCACGAGCTGCGCCAGGATCACCACGAAGGGGCCGATCATCACCAGCATGGGCAGCATGTGGTTGCCCAGGTAGAGGAAGTTCTTCGCGAAGATCATCCCCGTCGATTTGAGCACCTGCACGATGTCGTGGCTGAAGAGCCGGATCTCGAGCAGCCGCATGCTGATCTGGCCCTTGACCCGGGCGAGCGCCTGCTGGTTCGAAGCGACCTTGTAGACCAGGATCGCCAGCACACCCATGAGGCCCGGCCAGAGCAGCAAATCGAAAAGCGGATGCGCATGCCCGAACGGCGCCAGCAGCACGTCGAAGATCGCGTTCGAGATGTGGTTGAAGATCTGCATGCAGTGCTGAATGGGCTAGGAGATGTAGCCGAGTCCCTTGAGGCGATCCCGGATATCGTCGTCCGAGCCGGCGTCCTCGAAGTGGAGCATCTCCTTCTCGAGCACGTGCGTGACGAACTCCTCGGGAGTCGCGTAGCCGGCCACGTCCGCGACCTTGCGCAGGCGATCGTAGAGATCGCGATCAATCCGCACTTTGACGGTCTTGCCTCCGAGCATCGAATGTTCTCCTTCTCTAGGGACACCGGCCCTACTCGATCGGTGCGCCCACCATGCCGGGTAGCGTCTCGAGACCGTAATGGGCCAGCAGTGTTGCGGTCAGATCCGTGAGCGCGTAGCCGTCTCCTTTGAGCTTGCGGTTTACGAGCAGGATGCCGGGCACGACGTCCGGCGACATCAGATGGTTGCCCGACCAGCGCGAGTCGTTGTCGACCAGCACGGCCTCGGTGATCTCGCCGAGCGTCGATTCGTCGGACGCGCCGTAGCCAACGTCGTAGCCGACGACCAGATCCGGGCCCTCCGCGCGCCGCTCCGGGCTGTAGACGTCTTCCGAGCGGTCCACGCGCACGACGACCCGCTTGCCATTGGCGGGATCGCGCAGCGCCTCGAGCTTGGCGGAGATCTCGGCCGCCAGCGCGTCTGCGGCTTCGGGCGCGACGCTGCCCTGCCCCTCGCGACCCGCGACGTTCAGATAGAGGCCGTTGAAGCCCAGGCCGTAGGCCTGCGTGCGCGACCAATCGACGTCGCCCGCCACGATCTGCCCCGTGCGCTTGCCATCCCGCAGCGTCAGATAGCCCGCGTCGCGCAGCCACGCATTCAGGTGCAGCTGACGTGTAAATGGCTGAAAGCCGTGGTCGCTCATCACCACGAGCAGCGTCTCCGGCGGCAGCCTCCGGCGCACCAGGCCGAGCTCGCGATCCACATCGCGGTAGAAGCGCACGATATCGTGGGCGTGGCGCGGGCCAGCCACGGGATCGTAGGCGGGGTGCGGCGGCGCGTTCGGGTATTTGGGATCCCCGTGCCGCCACAACATGTGACACTGCAGATCGATGTCCGACAGATACACGAAGGTGGTGTCGCCCGGCGCGAAGTGCTCGAGGGCGAGATCGATCATGCGCTGGTTGTCCGCTTGCACGAGCGCCACCTGCTTCAGGTAGTCGTCGTCGTCGAAGACGCCGTCCTTCAGCGCGTCGGTCTCCTCGGGCATGCCCTGGGTGTAGAAGAAGCCGAGGCTCTCGAAGAGTTCGACGGCAAAATCGTCTGGGCTGCTGAGCGGCACCGCCGGGCTGGCCGGCGAGATGTTCACGGGCGAGACGTAGAGTTGGAAGCCGGGCGAGAGCTCCTTGGCGTAGAAGCGCACGGTGCCTGCCACGGATGCGACGCCAAGCGGCAGCGCGTCGAAGGAGAGCTCGAGCCAATCCGACCACTCGCCCTCGCGCAACAGCACGCGCTGGCCGCCCACCTCGATGACAGCCGCGTCGCGCTGGGCGGACAGGTAGACTGTGACACCGAGAGTCAGATAGTCGCTCTTCGACGGCAGCTTGCCGGGCTCGAGATGGAATTGATCCGGCGGGCCGCGCAGGATGCCGCGCACCGTGTCGGGCTGTCCGTCGAGATCGAGATCCTGCACCTTGACCAGCTCGATGTCGCCCTTGGGATCGCGCTTCTCGACGGGGCGGTCGGTGTAGAGCGTGTAGGTGCCGAAGCCGCCCCGCACATCCACGGTCCCCATGCCGTCGATCACGCGGGCCTGCGAAGGAGGCGTCGGGAAGTTGCCGGGGATGCGGTAGACCTCGACGTCCACGCCGTGCTCCGTGAGCACGTCCCACCACGGGGTGCCGCCGCGATTGTTCACCACCTCCGGGGCCGAAGTCGGAATCACGTAGCCGAAGAAGTGCACGGCCGAGCCGGGATCTTCGATGGGGGGCGTCGCCGACGAGATGGGCTTGTAGCTGGCCGGATCGCGGTGGATGAAGTCGAAGATGCCGTGACCACCGGGATTCATCCCGGTGACGAAGTTCGACCACGCCACCGGGCTCTGCGGCGGATCCGAGGTACCCAAAGTCTGGAAGCTGCCCTCGTCGCGCAGGGCCGCGAAGTTCGGCATCTCGCCCGCGTCCATCAGGCGCGTGAGGATGACCGGGTCCATCCCGTCCACGCCAAACACGAACACGCCGGGGGCATCGGCCGCGGCGCTGGTCGCCGTGCTGAGCGCGAGTGCCGGGATCGAGCACAGCAGCCGAAGCCAGCGCGCGAAGCCGCCGCTCATGATTGGCGGCTGGCCACGCGCTCGGGCTCGGGGAAGATCAGCGCCCCCGGTGCCGCGCCGCTCTGACTGAGACTCGTCGGATCGAGCATGCCCCGCACGCTGCCCGCCTCTGCGTCTTCGGCGAAGATCATCTTTCCCTGCATGTAGCGGGGGATCTCCTGGCCGAAGAGCCGCATCACGCTGGCCGGGATGTCGATCAGCCTCGGGTTCTCCGTCGCAATCGGGCGGTTGCAGAGCAGCACGCCGGGTACGATCGAGGGATCGACGCAGTGGTCACCCGACCAGCTGCGGTCGTTGTCCGTGAAGACGTGCTCCGTGACCTGCCCCGTGGCGCACTCCCAGCTGTGCCGGTAGCCCCCTTCCCAGCCGATCAGCAGGTCCGGCGCGTCGAAGCGATACGGACCGCGGAAGAACTGCTGCGAGACGGCCACGCGCCGCACGCAGCCCTTGCCCGTCTGCGGGTCGACCAGCTGCCCGAGCTTCTCGGCGAGCTCCTGCACGAGCCGGCGGTACTCGCTGCCCTCCTCGACGATGCCCGACTTCTCGCGCCCCTTGCGGTTGATGAACAGGCCGGTGAGCCCCAGCGCAAAGGCCTTGGTGCGGCTCCAGTCGATACCGTCGAGGTACTCGCCGCTGGTGCGGGCGTTCTCGTCCTTCAAGAACAGGTAACCGTTGTCGCGCAGCCAGCTGTTCAGGTTGGCGCAGCGCCGGAAGTTGGTGAAGCCGTGGTCACTGATCACCATGAAGGTGGTGTCTGGGTCGTCCACCAGGTGCCAGACCTTGCCGACCAGCTGATCCGTGCGCTCGTAGACCTTCGCGATCGCGTCACGCCAGAGCGTGGTGTCCTTGCCGGCGTTGGCCGGATGCGTCGGGTCGAGGTAGCGGTAGAACATGTGCTGCACGCGGTCCGTGGTGTCGAAGACCGTGGTGATGAGGCCCTGTTTCGATTGCTTCACGGCGTCGAGGAACATGCGCTCGCGTTCCTCGTAGATGAACATGGCCTGGTCGAAGAAGATCTTCTCGTCGATCACCCGGTTGTTGAGCGCCCAGGTGTCCTCAGCCAGCCCGAGCGTCGCAAACTTGCCCTGCTTCTTGGCCAGGTAGATCGCGTAGACCTCCGGGTGCGCGATCGGCATCGCCGGGTTCTCCGGATCGATGTGGATCGGCGTCATGTAGAGGTTCACCTCGGGCTCGGCGGACACGAGGTAGAACTTCGCGATGCCGCGCACCTTGATGCCGAGGCCCGCCTTGAAGGCCAGCTCGACCCAATCCGAATACTCCCCGAGTTGCAGCGTGATGGCATCGAGCCCCTCAATCTCGAGCTGCGCAGACTGGCCGCCCTTCGCAGGGATCAGCGTGAAGGGCAGCGTCATGCGGCCGCCGGACTTGAGCATGCTGTGGTCCGGGCCCACGATGCGCGAGCGGATCACGCCGGCGCGGCGGCGCAGCACCGTCTGCTCGCCGCCGATGAACTTGGCTTCGCCATCCGTTGTTTCGGTGCTGAAGAAGGAGAAGGTGCCCTGGCTGCCGCGCAGATCCGGCACGCACATGCCCGACAACAACAGGCCGTTCTTGAAGGGCACCGGCGGAAACGTGATGGGCACGCGCTGGATGATCGAGAAGATGTTCTTCTGTCCCAGCAGCCTCCAGAAGTGCTGGCTCTTCTGCAGCAGCTTCATGCGCGCCTTGCCGAGCGGGATGATGTAGCGGCCGATGTTGAGCACGCGCTTGGCGGCCACCATCTGCGTGCTGCTCAGCACCGGGGCGTAGGTGCAGGGATCGCGGGTCAGGAAGTCGTAGATGCAGTGCTGGCTGGCATCCACGCCGGTCGCGAAAGTGGACCAGGCCACCGGCGACATCGAGGGCACGCTCGTATCGAGGGGGCGGAACACGCCGCGCTCGGCGAGCTTCTCGAAGTTCGGCATGCGGCCTTCGCGTATGAACTTGGTGACGAGCCCCGGGTCCATGCCATCCAGGCCGAGGATCACCACGCGCCGGCTCTTCGCGTTCTTGTAGGGATTGCCGACCGTGAAGTAGCGGTAGACCAGCCGGATCGGCCAGGTCAGGATGATCGCAAAGGCGATGGCGAAGGTGGTGATCAGCACCATCAGCGAGCCCACGAAGGCGAAGCCGGCGCCGGGCCCGATGTAAGCGTGCGCCTCGCCCGCGGCGAGCAGGACGGGCAAGCCGGCCAGTGCGACGGCGAGGGCTCTCGCGTTTCTCGAGAAAGGCATGGGCTGGATTCGTGTCCCTATCTCTTAGAGTCTTGGCGGCGGGAACGGTCCGTCGCTTCTGGACAGGTCTCCGGGCCGGATCCGGAAGCCACCGCCATCCCAACAGACAGCCGCCCGCTGGCCGGCGCCCGGGTGACTCGCAACAATAGAGTAGCCGGGGCCATCGGGCAGGTGATGCGGCGGCTCGAGCGCTTTGGCGCCAGTCGGCGAAAACAAGCTCCGCACGAGGTTCTTATGCGAATTCTCTGCATGCTGGTGAGCGCCCTGGTGCTGGCCGCCTGCAGCCAGACGCCGCGCGAATCCCTCGACGAGGCGCGTCAGGCTCTGGCCGAGTCCCGCTACGCCGACGCCATCGCGGCCGCCGACGCCGGCCTGGCCGGCGAGGCCGACGCCGTGACCCTCTGGGGTCTCGAGCTGGTGAAGCTCGAGGCGCTGGCCCGAGACGCACGCGGCGACGACACCCTGGCCCAGCTCGAGAGGCTCGCCGCCGCGCGACCCGAGCAGATGCCCGCCGATCAGTACGCCTCGACTGCGGATCAGCTGAAGTCCGCCGGCCAGGGGCCGGCGACCATCCTGGTGCTCGACCTCGGGTTACAGCGCTTCCCAGACGACGCCACCCTGTTGGCTCTGATCGAGGAGGCCAAGGCTGCGCCCGCCGCCGGCAGCGAAGAGCTCGAGCTGCTGCGCTCGCTCGGCTACGTGGACTAGGAGCCTGACCCAAGACTCGCCATTTGGTAAGCATGGCGGTCATGGGGAGTGAGATCCAGTTCAAGGGCTACGAGCAGCACCAGGGTCAGCTGTTTCCGGCGCATCTGAGCGAGGCGCTGGATCCGGCCGACCCGGTGTTCTTCCTGGACGACGTGGTCGAGGGGCTCGATCTATCGGGCTTCGAGGCGCGCTACGCGGCGCTGGGGGAACACGCCTATCCGCCCCGGATGCTGTTGAAGCTGTGGTTGTTCGGAGCGATTGAAGGCGTGTACAGCGGCCGCGAGATCGCTCGGCGGGTGCGCTGGGACCTGCGGTTCCGGTATCTCGCGGGTGGCCTGGATCCGGACTTCCGGACGGTCAACCGCTTCCGGGGGCGTCACCGGGAGGACTTTGCGGAGGTGTTTCGCCAGACGGTGCGGACGGCGCGGGCCTCGGGGCTTGCGAAGCTGGGGCGCGTCGCGGTGGACGGGAGCAAGGTGCGCGCGAACACGTCGCGGCACAAGGCGATGAGCCACGGCCGGATGCAGGAGGCCGAGGCGCAGCTGGAGGACGAGATCGCGCAGATTCTGGCGCAGATGGACGCGGTCAACGAGGCGGAGGACGATGCCCACGGGGACGACGACGGAAGCGGCGGTTTGCCGTCGGAGCTGCAGAGCCGGGAGCAGCGGGTCGCGAAGCTGCGGGCGGTGCGCGAGCAGCTGGAGGCGGAGCGCGGGTCGGAGCTCAAGCCGAGCAGCCAGAAGAGCTTCGCCGATCCCGACGCGAACATGATGATGACGGGCGAGGGCTCGCTGCAGTACTGCTACAACGCGCAGGCCGCGACGAGCCAGGACGGGGTGATCGTGGCGACGGGAGTCACGACCTCGCCGCGGGACGTGAACGAGCTGGTCCCGATGGTGGAGGCCGTGACGGCGACCACCCGTGGCAAGCCCCGCGTGGTGCTGGCGGACAACGGCTATCTGAGCGAGGCGAACCTGAAGACGCTGCGCCGGAAACGACAGCGCTGTCTGGTAGCGGTGGGTCGCGAGGGAAAGAAGCCACGGAGATGGCCGCAGGGTCGCTACAGCCGGCGCATGCACCGGACGCTTCGACTGCCCTGGGCGCGAGCGCTCTACGATCACCGCAAGACCCAGGGGGAGCGGCCCTTCGCGGAGATCAAGGCCGTGATGGGATTCCGTCGGTTTGCCCTGCGCGGGGTGTCCAAGGTGCGCGGCGAATGGGATCTCGTGTGTGCGGCATTCAATCTCAGGCGGCTCGCGGCGCTGCGGGCGGCCACCGGATGAGCCGAGTCCGCACGGCGTCGAGCGAACTGGATCTAAATCCAGTTCGCCGGGGAACCGCGGCACTCCCGCCCGACCCTCGCTCGTCGCTCAGACCCGATCTTGGGTCAGGCTCCTAGTCGTTCCCGATCTCCTGGCGGATCACCTGGGCGAGATCACCGAGCTGGTCCGCGAGGAGGATCAGCATGTCGTCCATGGAGACCAGACCGCAGAGCTGGCCCTCGTGGTCGACCACCGGGATGCGTCGGATCGCCAGGTTTCGCATGGCTGCGATCACCTGCTCGATGCTTCGCTCTCCGCCGAGGAAGATCGGCTCGCCGGACATCACGTCGCGGAGCTGCGTCTTCTCCGCCTCCATGCCGTCGGCGATGACGCGAATCACGAGGTCGCGGTCCGTCACCATCCCGAGCGGCCTTCCCGATTCGGAGATCACGATCGCGCCGACGTTCTCGTCCCGCATCATCGTGGCGGCCTCCGCGCAGGTGGCCTCCGGCGGCAGCCTCAGAACGGGTCGCTGCATGACTCGCTCGATCGACATGAACCCTCCCTGGGGGGGCCGCGAGCCCCCCGCGCGTTTGGGGGCCCTGTGCGGGGCCTCCGCCCGTCGGGCGATCCCAGTGCGATGCAAGCGGTGTGCCCGACCGGGGCCGGGGCGGAACGCTCCCCCCCCGGCGCGTCGGCCTCTCCGAGCCCTTCTTCACCACGCGCCAGCGTCGTGCGTGGCCACGGCAGGTGGGTCCCGATCGAAACGGGCCTGCGACCCGGGCGCAGGGGATGGGGATTATGGGTCAAAATGCCACGCTATGAGGCATAATTCTTCGCGCTGACGGGTGTCGCGCCGCTGAGAGCCGCCGCAATTGGCACGCACCATGCTTCAGGACGGGGGTACGATGACCGAGCGGCGCACTCTGCTGGTAGTCGACGACGACGCGGCGATGCGGCAGATGCTGGCATCGCTGTTCCAGGAGCACGGCTACGCGGTGCGCGAGGCCGCCTCCGCCGACGACGCGCTGGAGCAGGCGGGCCTCTTCGAGTTCGACGCCGTGCTCTCCGACATCCGGATGCCGGGGAGGAGCGGCATCGAGATGGTCGGCGAGCTGCGCCGCGTGCGGCCCGATACGCCCGTCGTGCTGATGACTGCCTTCGGGAGCATCGACTCGGCGGTCGAGTCCATTCGCGCGGGCGCGTTCGACTACATCACGAAGCCCTTCGAGCCCGAGGTCGCCCTCATCACCCTGGAGCGCGCGATCGAGCAGCGCGCGCTGGAGGAGGAGAACCGCCGGCTGCGCCGGGCCGTGGACCGGACCAGCGCGTTCGGAGACCTGATCGGCGAGAGCCCGGTGATGCGCGAAATCTTCGCCCTGATCCGCAAGATCGCGCACGGCCGCAGCAGTGTCCTCATCACCGGAGAGAGTGGAACCGGAAAGGAGGTCGTTGCTCGGACCATCCACTACCACGGCACCCGATCCGACAAGCCCTTCGTCCCCATCAACTGCACCGCGATTCCCGAAGGGCTGCTCGAGAGCGAGCTGTTCGGTCACGTGCGCGGCGCCTTCACCGGCGCACACGCCTCCAAGCGCGGACTCTTCGAGAAGGCCAACGGCGGAACGATCTTCCTCGACGAAATCGGCGACATGGGACCGGGCCTGCAGAGCAAGCTGCTGCGCGTGCTCCAGGACGGCGAGATCCGGGCCGTGGGCGGCACCCAGTCCGAGAAGGTGGACGTGCGGGTGATTGCGGCGACGAACAAGGACCTGAAGGCCGAGATCGCGTCCGGCCGTTTCCGCGAGGATCTCTACTATCGTCTCAACGTGATCCCCATACACATTCCGCCGCTGCGCGAGCGTCCGGAGGACATCCCGTCCCTGGTGGAGGCGTTCGTGCGCAAGCACTCCGACGGCAGGCGGTACACGGTGTCTCCGGCGGCCGCGGAGACGCTCAAGGGCTGTGTCTGGAAGGGAAACGCCCGCGAGCTCGAGAACGCCATCGAGCGCGCGCTGGCGCTCTGCGACGGGACCGAGTTGGGGCCGGACGATTTTTCCGACGAGGTCGTAGGCGCGGGTCAGCCGGAGAACGGGTCGGACCGGCTGCTGATCCAGGCGGTGCAGCACCGTCTCACGCTGCGCGAGCTGGAAGAGCTCTACATCGAGGAGATCATGAGGTTCACGGGCGGCAACAAGGTGCGGGCCGCCCGGATCCTGGGGATCGACCGCAAGACCCTCTATCGTCGCGCCGAGCGCAGCGTGCACGCGAGCAACGAGCCTCGAAGCGCGCGATGAGCCCGATCGGGAAGATCCTGGTCGCCACGGACTTCTCGCCGCATGCCGCGCGTGCGCTCGAGTACGCCGTAGACTGGGCCAAGACACTGGGAGCGACGATCGACGTCGTTCACGTCTACGAAGCGCCCCTCGTCGAGCTCACGCCCTACCACCTGGCAATCCCGTTGAAGGTGCTCGAGGGGGTGCGCGACGCCGCCCGGGAACGGCTCGAAGGGCTGCGGGAGAAGGTCGCCGCGGAGGGCATCGCGACCGCGGTCCATCTGCGCGAAGGCAACAGCGCCGAGGGGGTTGCGGACGCGGCCCGCGAGCTCGGCGCCGACCTGATCGTCATGGGCACGCGGGGCAACACGGGGCTCAAGCACGTGCTGCTCGGAAGCGTGGCGGAGCGGACGCTCCGGCTCGCTCCCTGTCCGGTGCTCACCTTGCACGCCGCCGGCGCCTGAGAGGTCGCGCGCAGCCCGCCTCTTCAAGCTACGCTCGCCGGGGTCGGCGTGACGGACGATCCCCAGAACGGAGGCGGGACCGGATCCCACGTGAGCTCGGGCGCGGGGCGCGTGGCCCTCTTGCTGCTCCTCGCCACCGCCACGGCGGTCTTTCTGGCCGAATCCTGGGTCCACCACGGGCAGCTCGACGACGCCTACATCGCCTACCGCTACGCCGACAACCTCGTATCCGGCCTGGGCCTCGTCTACAACCCCGGCGAGCGCGTCGAGGGCATCACGAACCTGCTCTGGGCGCTGCTCGTCGCGGGGGGCGTCGCCCTGGGCGTACCGGCCGGCGTCGCCGGGCACGTGCTGGGGCTCGTGTTCGGAGTCGCCGCGCTCGTGGCCACCGCCGTCTACGCGGGCGCGGGGCTCGCGCGGTCGCGCCTCGGCGTGGCGGGGCTCGCTCCCTGGATCGTGCTCTCGTCGGTCTCGTTCGCGCTGTGGTCGACGTCGGGGATGGAGACGCCGCTGCTCGCGGCGGCGACGACGGCAGCGCTCGCCGCCGAGGCCCGCGGTCGTCCGGGCTGGGCGACGGCTGCGGCGCTCGTTGCGACGCTGGTGCGGCCCGATGGGGTCCTGGTGGCGGCGGTGATCCTCGGATTCCACGTCGCCGGGCGGTGGCGCCAGGGGTGGCGGGCCTGGGCGTGTCCCGCCGCCTACGCCGCGGGGATCCTGCTGCTCACGGGGTTTCGCCTCGTCTACTACGGCTCTCCGGTGCCGAACACCTTCTACGCCAAAGTCGGCGGCATCCCGTTCGAGCGCGGCTTCCGCTACCTCCTCGACTTCTTCCGGGGCGGGGCGGGAATGCTGCTGGTCCCGGCGGTGATCGCGGTAATCCGGGACCGTCGCTGGTGGCCCGGAGCCGCGTTCTGCGTCGCGACCGCCCTCTACGTCGTCGCAGTCGGAGGCGACGTGTTTCCGCACGGTCGCTTCCTGCTGCCGGTGCTGCCGTGCCTCGCGGCGTTCGCCGTGCGCGGCGCGGCGGAGGCCTACGCCGTGGATCGCTACGCGGGGATCTTCGTGTCGCTTTCCATCCCGGCCGCAATCGCCTGGCACGTCTTCGGAACGGTTCCCGTGCTCGTCTTCGGGGTCGTCGTGCTGCTGTCCGGCGCCTGGGCGGCCGCCGTGGCGCTGCGGCGGCGTTGGATCGGGGTCGTGGCGGTGGCCACCGTCGCCGCCGTGGGGGTCTGGCTCTCGGCGGCGCACCTCGACGCGGTCCGGGGCGCGATGCAAGGTTCGATGCGCTCGCAGGAACTCGCGCGGATCCGCAGAGGCTTCCGCGTGCTGGAGCACATGGGCTACAAGCGCGCTCAGGTCATGCGCTCCCGGCCGGACCCCATCCGACTCGTGGCCGGGGGTGCGATCGGATCTTTCGGGTTCTTCTCCGGGCTGCCGATCGTGGATCTCTACGGGCTCGTCGATCCCGAGATCGCACGCAGCAACCCCGTGATGCGGGAGGGCTCGGTCGTGCTCCCCGGTCACCAGCGCTCGAATGCGGCGGCGATCTTCGCGCGCCGACCCGACTACATCCTGATCCCGAAGCCTGAAGCCTGGGTCTCGGACCTGCTGCCGGCCAACGTCGAGCTGACTGCGCACCCCGACCTCGAAGCCCACTACGAGTGGGATGAGGAGGTCTGGGGCTACCGTCGGACGAATCCGCGGTGAGACGCTCGCTCTGGCTCGCGCTGGCAGCCGTCACGCCGCTCGGATTCGCCACGAAGCTCTACCGCGGACCGGGCGCGACCTGGGTCGCCAACTACGGTGGCGGGGTCGTGTACGAGATCTTCTGGATTCTCCTGGTGCTGGCGATCGCGCCGCGTTGGCCGGCCTCACGCGTGGCGATTGGCGTGCTGCTCGTCACCTGCGGTCTCGAGGGGCTCCAGCTCTGGCACCCCCCCGCGCTCGATGCGGTCCGTTCGACCGGCCTTGGACGCGCCCTCGTGGGCTCGACCTTCTCGTGGTGGGACTTTCCGCACTACGCCGCGGGCTGCGCCCTGGGCGTTGCGCTGGTGCGGCTCCTCGCGGGTCGGGAAAAGGGTGTGGAAACCCCGGCGCCGACGCGCGAGGCGCCTTCGTTATAGTGGTCACTCCGCAGGGGGGATCCTTGCCGAGCGACCGGGACGCTCGCCGCAGTCTCACCGTTCGAATCGTCACCGGCATGGTCGGCGGTTGCGCCGTCGGGATCGTCCTGAACCTGGTCGGCGTCGAGGGCTTCGTCGAGGACTACGTCGTGGAAGGCCTCTTCCACGTCGGTGGCTCGATCTTCCTGGCGTCGCTCAAGCTGCTGGTCGTTCCCCTCGTTTTCGTCTCGCTCGTCTGCGGCACCGCGGCGCTCGACGACATCTCCAAGCTCGGCCGCGTGGGCGGCAAGACGCTCGCGCTGTACCTGGCGACCACGGCGATCGCCATCTCCTTCGCGCTCCTCGCGACCGCCGCGGTCCGGCCGGGCGCGGGCTTCGACCTCGAAACCGACGTCAGCTTCGTGGCGCAGACTCCGCCCTCGATGGCGGAGACGCTGATCAACCTGTTCCCCTCGAATCCCGTCCGGGCGATGGCCGAGGGCAACATGCTCCAGATCATCGTCTTCTCGATCCTGTTCGGCCTCGCGGTCACGCTCGCAGGAGCGCCCGGCAAGCGCGTGCTGGCGCTGTTCAGCGACCTCAACAGCGTGATCCTGCGGCTGGTGATGCTGCTGATGACGATCGCGCCCTACGGCGTCTTCTGTCTGATCGCCAAGGTGTTCGCACTCCAGGGCTTCGGGGCGATCCCGCCCCTGGCCCAATACTTCTTCGTCGTGCTCGGCGTGCTCTTCTTCCACGCGTTCGTCACCTACTCCGCGCTCCTCCGCTTCGCAGCCGGCCTCCCGCCCCTCGTCTTCTTCCGGAAGATGCGCGATCCCGTGGCGCTCGCTTTCAGCACCGCCAGCAGCAACGCGACGCTCCCCGTCACCCTCGAGAACGCCGAGCTCCGCCTGGGCGTGGACAACTCGATCGCGTCCTTCACGATTCCCCTCGGCGCGACCATCAACATGGACGGCACGGCCATCATGCAGGGCGTCGCGGCCGGCTTCATCGCCCAGGCCTACGGGATCGAGATCGGTCCCGTGGGCTACCTCGCGGTGGTCCTGACCGCGACGCTGGCTTCCATCGGGACGGCCGGCGTGCCGGGCGTGGGCCTCATCATGCTCGCCATGGTCCTCCGCCAGGTGAATCTCCCGGTGGAGGGGATCGGTCTCATCATCGGCGTCGATCGGCTGCTCGACATGGTGCGAACCGCGGTGAACGTCACCGGCGATTCCGCCGTCAGCTGCCTGGTGGCGAAGAGCGAGGGCCGGCTTTCGAGCGAGAGATTTCATGCCGACGGCGCATCGGGGCAAAGTGCATTCGAGTGAACGGAGCGCGTTGCGTCTCGCCTGCGACGCCGCCGTGGTGCGTCGTGCGCTGGTCTTTTCCGCCGTCGTCGGCTTCGTGCTGATCGCAATCAATCACGGGGACGCCATCCTCGCGGGAGACATCGGTGCGAGAAAATGGCTCAAGATGGGGCTCACGGTTCTCGTCCCCTACGCCGTTTCGACCCTGTCGAGCGTGATGGCGATGCGCGCCATGCGCGGGTCGTGACGCGCCGCCCGCCCCGATTGCGAACTCTGGCACCGGCGCGAGATCCCGCCGGCGGCGTCTCAGGGCAGGAAGTCGTCGGCGGTGGCCCGCCGCCAGGCGGCGCGGGTGACCCGCCAGCTCCCCGCTCCCTCGTCCGCGAGGTCGAAATCGAAGCGGTAGAGGTCGGCGCGCACGCGCGCGAGCTCGTCGACGCCGAGGATCGGCGCTCCCCCCATGGCGACGAAGAGCGTCGCCGTCGACCGCCTCGGCTCCGGAAATTCGATTGCGTGGATTCGCGTCAGCAGATGCACGGTCTGGTTGCGCAGGAAGTTGTAGGTGAGCAGGCCCGCGATGGCCTGTCGGTCGTTCCCGGAGGCGTCGGCGTAGCGCTCCGAGACGAGTCGCTTGAGGTCCGCGACGTCCTTGTCCTCGGCGGCGCTCTCCGCCTCGGCGAAGAGCGCGCGGACCTGCGCCTCGGGTGAGTCGGGCGCGGCCGGGCAGGCGCCGAGTGCGAGGGCGGCGAGCAGTACCGGCGTGAGCCGGCGTCGCCGCCGGCTTCTGGAGAAGGCTCCCATCGAGGTGAGATCCTGACAGCTGCGCCGGCTTCGGGCAATGCCCGCGCGCTTGACGACGGGAAGTCGCTCAGTTACTTCAGTGTGCGAGCCAAATTTGGATTTTCGAGGAGTCGATCGTGAAGTACATCCAGACGAACCCTGTTCCCGTTCCGGCGTTCGGGGCCACCCAGGCGGTCCGCACCACCATGGAGACGGTCTTCGACTGGAAGTACGCGCTCGAGCAGCAGAACCTCATGGCGCTCTACGAGAAGGGCAAGGCGGCTACCTGGAACGCGACGGACCTCGACTGGTCGATCGACGTGGACGTCGAGAAGATCATGCAGTCGCGCCAGGCGATGGGCATGGGCGGCATGCTCAACAAGGTGCTCGCGCCGCCGCGGCCGCTCGACGAGAAGGAGCAGATCGAGCTCAACCTCAACATGAACGCCTTCATGCTCTCGCAGTTCCTGCACGGAGAGCAGGGCGCCCTGGTCGCGACCGCCAAGATCGTGCAGCAGGTGCCCACCGCGGAGGCCAAGTTCTACGCCGCCAACCAGGTCGCCGACGAGGCGCGTCACGTGGAGGTGTATCACCGCTACCTGACCGAGAAGCTTGGACTTTCCTACGAAATCCACCCGAGCCTCAAGTCGCTGCTCGAGGACATCGTCGGCGACTCGCGCTGGGACGTCACCTATCTGGGCATGCAGATCATGGTCGAAGGACTGGCGCTTGCCGCCTTCGGCATGATGAGGCTGATGATGCAGGACGAGCCGCTGATCCAGGACATCACGACACGGATCATGAGCGACGAGGCGCGGCACGTGGCCTTCGGCGTCCTCGCCCTCGAAGGCGTCTACCGGGACATGAGCGCTGCCGAGCTGCGCGAGCGCGAGGAATTCGTGATCGAGGCCACCCACCTGATGCGCGACCGCCTGCTGATGCACTCGGTGTTCGACCGCCTCGGCTGGGACCGGGAGGTCTGGGTGCCCTGGATGAGCGAGACGCCCTTCATGCAGGGCTTCCGCCAGATGCTCTTCTCGAAGATCGTGCCGAACCTCAAACGGCTCGGGCTCCTGACGCCTCGCGTGCGGGAGGCGTACGCAAAGCTCGACCTGCTGCGCTTCGAGACGCTCCAGGACTCCATCGAGGACCCGGGGATCACGCCTCCCCAGGAGCTGGTGCAGCTGCTGGCGCAATTCATGGCCGGGGGCGCCGGCGTGCACCCCGCGCCCGGGGCTTGAACGGCGCCGATCGTCGGCTCGCAGCCCGTCAGGAGTTGGGCTTGCCGAAGCTGGAGCGGACGCCGATCTCGGCCGCTCGGAGCGAGAGGGTGTGCCACGCACCTCCGTCGGGAACGCGGCGGTAGAACGCGCGGAAGTCGGCGAGCTCGACCAGGTCGATGAGGACGAGCCGGGGATCGCCGCCCTCGGCGTGCATGCGGTAGAGCCGCACCCGGTCTCCCGTCTTCGCCACACCGAAGCCCAGCTCGGCCTGCGCCCACGCCGCCACGGCGCGCGGGGCGAGACGGCCTCGCGGGACGAAGGGCAGCGCGTCGTCGTTGATCACGACGTAGCAGTCCAGCTCCAGCGTCTGGCCGCTGGGGTTGTAGACCTCCACGAAGTCGGCGACGCGCGCGTCCCGGTCGCAATCGGAGCCCACGCTGCAGACCTCGTTGAGCACGATCCTCGGCGCCGCCGCGCACCGGTGGAAGTGGCTGTCGTCGTAGCGCCGCCGGAGCTGCGCGAGCA
>JAOTUO010000049.1 GCA_029863845.1 Myxococcales bacterium | reverse complement strand
CACGGCTGTCCGTTTGACGGAGGTCCGCCCCGACGAGCGGGCCCCGATCCTGCTCGCCTACGTTCGGGAGCGTGCCTTCACCCGGTCTGCACGCCGGGCGGCCCGGCTCTACTTCGGACTCGAAGCACCGACGCTCGAAGACATGCAGGGGCTCTCCGCCAGGTTCCCGGTCTTTGCGATCGAAGCGCGCGACGAGGATCAGCGCGGACCCGCCGCCTGACGAGGGTCAAGGCCCGAAACGGAGACTCAGGAATGTCGAAGACGCGCCTCCGGACGGTCATCGAACACACATTCGGCGTCGGATACTTCCCTCACGAACTCTCGTTCTTCATCAACAACCCGATCCGCCGCCTTCTCATAGCGCCGAGGAGTTTGCGGAGCGCCTGCCGCTCGAGGCAACGTCTCGCGTTCTCGAGGTGGGCCCCGGCTCCGGCTACTTCAGTGTGGAGATCGCTCGGCGGGTTCCCGATGGCCACCTGGAGCTGTTCGATCTCCAGCCGGAGATGCTCGCCAAGGCGCGGCGTCATCTGGAAGCCGCCGGTCTCGGGAACGTCGGCTACACGCAGGGCGACGCCACCGCTCTTCCGTTTCCCGACTCGGATTTCGACGTTGCCTTCCTCGTCGCCGTGCTGGGGGAGGTGCCCGACGAAGCGGCGTGCCTGCAATCCCTCTACCGGGTACTGCGGCCGGGTGGCGTGGTGGTATTCCACGAGCACCTTCCCGATCCCGATTTCTCGCCGCTGCCGAAGCTTCGCGAAGCCGTCGAGGCGCGGGGTTTCGTCTTCCGCGGGAGCTGGGGCCGCCGCTGGAACTACACGGCGAGCTTCCAGAAGCCAGAGGGCAAGCCGATCTAGGCCGCCGCGCGGGACGGCGCTGCCGCCCAGCGCGCGGGCGTACGCGCGAGGGGTTCTGGTATCATGCGCGCGCCCCAGGCTCTCCGATTCCGGCGGCAGTGCGCCGCCGGCTACTCGGCGTCCGGCCTTCTAGCGAGCACGGAAGAACGAAGATCGGTCTTGGACTATTTCGATCCTCTCTCACGACCCTTCTGGTTGACCGTCGGCGTTGCCGTTCTCTGTGGGTCGATCATCGGTTTCGAGCGGCAGATTCGAGGCAAGGCAGCAGGCGTTCGGACCAGCATCCTCATCTGCCTGAGCACCGCTGTCTTCATTCATCTCGGCGCGGCGGCAATCGGTCAGGGGGACCCCAACCGGGTCCTCGGCCAGGTGGTGACCGGTGTCGGTTTTCTCGGGGCAGGGGTCATTCTCGCCCGGGAGGGCGCCGTCATCGGCGTGACGACCGCTGCGGTGATCTGGATGCTCGCCGCCACGGGTGCAGCAATCGGTCTGGGCCATTATCTCGCCGCGGTGGTCCTGTCCCTCATCACGATCGGCGTACTCACCGGAGTGCAGCTTCTCGAATCGAGCTTTCGCTGGTTGACGCGGGGCGTGCACAACCCGGACGCGGACCCTTGATCTACAAGCTCTGCCCCGCGTGCCGCTCGGAGTACACGCTGGTCACCACTCACTGCGCCGACTGCGGTGCGGAACTCGTCCACGGCGACGCCCTGGCCGCCGAGGAAGAGGCCGTCGAAGCCTTTCCCCCGGCGTCGGAGCTCGAGTGCGTGCGCGTGGCCCCCCTCGCCTGGATCCGCGCCCTGTCCGAGGGACTCCAGCAGCGGGGTGTTGCCCACCGTGTCGAGCCCGCACGGGCCGAGGACGCCCCCGACGGTCAGCGCCCCGACGTCTTCGGTGACGCCCAGCTCTTCGGGTTGTACGTCCAGGACGACCAGCTGCCCCCGGCCAGAGAGGTCGACGCTTCGATCGCGGCTCAGCTCCTTCCCGAAGAGGCGCCAGCTCTCGCGGAAGGCGAGGAGGAAACGTGCCCGGCCTGTGGCACCGCGCTCAGCGCGGATGCGATCGAGTGCCCGGATTGCGGGCTGGGCCTCGGGTAGACGCCGCAGGGCTGCGGACCTCGGCGCGACGGGGTTCTGATACCATGCGGGGTGTCGGGGCATCTCGGCCGCAGCGGCAGTGCACCGCCGGCGGTCGAGCGCCAACTCCGTCGGGTAGCGCGGGGACCGAAGCATGACCGTGCGATCGTCATTGCAAGGGACGATTCGGCCGAGCACGACCCGGAGCACCGCTGCGCTCTGGGCGAAATCCCTGCTCAATGCCGTGCTCTTCTTCGCCATCTTCATGCTGGCGCTGCCCGGACTGGCTCATACCCTGCTTCCAGCCGCGCTTCCGGTGCCCGCGGGCGTCCGGACGTGGCTGGCCGGCGCGCTCGTCCTCACGGGAGTCGGCGCCTGGATCGCTTGTCTCGACACCTTCAGTCGGCGCGGCCGAGGCACCCCGCTGCCGGTGGACGCCCCTCGCCATCTGGTCACGACGGGACTCTTCGCCGTATTGCGAAATCCGATCATGGCGGCGGAGCTGCTGGTGATCTGGGGCGAGGCGCTGTATCTCGCAAGCTGGGGTGTCGCGCTCTACGCCATCGGGATCAGCGTTGCGGCCTACGTGATGGTCCTCCACGTCGAGGAACCCGAGCTTCGGAAGCGCTTCGGCGAGAGCTACGAGGAGTACTGCCGAAACGTGCCTCGGTGGCTGCCGGGCATTCCGCGCAAGGGCTGGCGGAAGTAGCGCTCATGTACGCGAAGTTCGCGGTGCGGGATCTGCTCATCATCGCGGGGGCGCTGCTCTTCTGGTGGCTTGCCGCCGATCTGTCGGTCGGATCCGGCGCGCTGAGCGATTTCACGGGGTTCGTGGCGGGGCTCTGGCTCGGCTCGACCGGATTCGTTCTCCACGAGTGGGGCCATCTGACGGGCGCATTGGCGACCGGTAGCACCGTCCGACCCAGTCGGAATCCGTCCTCGCTCTTCATCTTCAGCTTCGATTCGCAGAAGAACTCGCTGGGACAGTTCCTGGTCATGTCGGTGGGCGGCTTTCTGGTGACGGCGGCCGTGGTCTGGAGCTTCTATGCCTACCTTCCGGACGGCCTCCTGGCCTCGAGAATCGCTCGCGGGGCTGCGCTCTTCCTGGCATTCCTGGGCGTGTTCCTGGAAGTGCCCCTCGTCCTCGTCGCACTCCACCGGCGCGCGATTCCGGCGGCCGTGGACGTGACAGGCGGCCGTCGAAGCACCGGCTCCGCCGCGCCAGGAAGCGCTGCATGATGGTCCGGAAGCCAATGCCGGATGTGTGGTACGAGAAGGGGCTGCGCTTCCGCTGCACCCGCTGCGGCAATTGCTGTGCGGGCGCACCGGGCACGGTGCGGGTCACGGATGACGAGATCGAGGCCCTGGCGAAGCAGCTCGAACTGCCGATCCGCGAGTTCCGGAAGGTCTACACGCGCTCACTCCGAAACGGTGACGTCAGCCTGCGGGAGAAGAGCACGAACGAATGCATCTTCTACGGCGCAGCCACGGGCTGCAGCGTCTACGACCGGCGTCCCCGCCAATGCCGAACCTGGCCGTTCTGGCGGGCCGTGACCGATTCCGAGGAGCGCTGGGAGGAAGAAGCGGAATCCTGCCCCGGCATGAACTGCGGCCCACTCTGGAGTGCGGATCGCGTCAAGCGAACGTGCGAGGACGACGGCACCTCGGGGTCGATCCGGAAACTCGCTGCCGCCTGAGCCGCCGGATACACTCGGTTCGCACGAGCATCGTGGTCGACAATCCAGACCACACCCAGGGCGGTTCGGCTCGAGGGGGATACTGATGGCGCCTTTCATGAAGCGGTTCGGATCGGAAACCTATGCCCTGCTTCGCATCGTGACCGGCCTGCTCTTTCTCTGGCACGGCATGCAGAAGCTGTTCGGATTTCCCACCGACGCTCCCGCCGGCGCGCCGGCGTTCGTGATCTACGTGGCCGGGCCCATCGAGCTCGTGGGGGGCGCACTCGTCATGGGGGGCCTCTTCACTCGCTGGGCGGCGTTCGTCTGCAGCGGTCTCATGGCCTCCGCATACTGGATGGCCCACGGCACCCAGAGCCTGTTTCCCCTGCTCAACAAGGGGGAGCTCGCCGCCCTCTATTGCTTCGTGTTCCTCTTCATCGCGGCCCAGGGGGCGGGTATCTGGAGCCTCGACGGCAGGCGCTCTCACTCCTAGGCCTTGCGGGCGTGGCGTAGCGGCTCCGAGGTGAGTGCGATGTACGCAGGCAGGGCTGCGAAGGATCCGTGGTACGATTCCAGTAGCGCTCGTCTCTGGCCCAGGACCGTCGGTCGGGACTCTCGGCGGGCGGCGAGCGCGCGGTCCGTAACGCCGAAGCGGGAGATGGCCCGTGCTCCTGAACCGCGTCGAATTCGCACTCATGAACAACCCGGTTCGTGCTGCGATTCAGCGCCGCTTCGAGGCGGCCCGGCTGCTTCGCATGGGCGGTCCCCTCCAGGGGGGCGCCGCCCTCGAGATCGGCTGCGGGCGCGGAGTCGGCGCGGAACTCATCCTCGACCTCTTTGGCGCAGACGGCGTCGACGCGTTCGACCTCGATCCGCGTATGATCGTCCGGGCGCGAGAGCGCCTGAGGTCGCGTGCTTCCCGGGCGCGATTCTGGGTGGGCGACGCGACGTCGATCCCGGTGCCCGACTCGATCTACGACGCGGTGTTCGACTTCGGCATCATCCACCACCTGCCTCGCTGGCGGCCCGTACTTGCCGAGGTGAAGCGTGTGCTCAAGCCGGGGGGCCGCTTCTACGCCGAAGAGGTCCTCGGCCGATTCATCCAGCAGCCGATCGCCCGCCGGCTGCTCGAGCACCCGCAGAGCGACCGCTTCGACCGCGAGGTGTTCTGTGCCGCGCTGACCGAATCGGGGCTCGAACTGCTTCGCAGCGAGGAGCTGTGGCGGTCGTTCGCCTGGTTCGTGGCCCGGAAACCGGCCGCGGCCTGACCTCGTGGTGCCGGCTCATTGCACCGCCGAAACATGACGACGCCGGCCTCATGAGATCCGCGCTGCTCCTCTTCGCGAAGAACCTCCGCTTCACGGTTCTGATCCCGGGCACCGTCGCCGTCTACATCCCGTTATCGATCGGCTTCGCGCGTCCGGTCGCACCCGGGTCGAGTGAGATGGTCCTGCGAGTGCTGTCACTCGTTCCCCTGGCTGTCGGCGCGTCCGTCTACCTCTGGTGCTTGTGGGACTTCGCCACATTCGGGCGGGGCACGCCCGCTCCGATCGATGCCCCGAAACGACTCGTCGTCCGGGGGCTCTACCGCTACGTGCGCAATCCGATGTACGTCGGGGTGCTCCTGGCGATCCTCGGATGGGCCCTCCGTTTCTCGTCGCTGTGGCTTCTTCTGTACGCGGCGGGGATCGGGTTGATGTTCCACGGCTTCGTCGTCGCGTACGAGGAGCCGGCGCTCCGAAGGCTGTTCGGAGGCGACTACGCGGCTTATTGCTCACGGGTGGGCCGATGGGTGCCCAGACTGCGGCCGGGGCGGGGCGCCTGACCCGGCGCGGCGGCTCACGGCCCGGTCCGTCCTGCGTCCGACGGGCGACTCGCCGTGCCTGCCGGCCGCGCCGGGTTACTTGGCGCAGTCTACGCAGGTCGCCGCGTAGGGAACGACCTCCAGGCGCCGGTCGGCGATCTTCTCACCACAACCCACGCAGGCCCCGTAGGTTCCCTCTTCGATGCGATGGAGCGCGGCCTGGATCTGGCGCAGCTCCACGAGGCTGCTCGCGTCGAGCCCTCCCAGCACCTCGTCGTTCTGCGTTTCGGTCGCGCGCTCCTCCGAATCGGGGTGCGGCGTCCTTCGGAGGTCTTCCTCGATCTTCCCCACCCGATGCGTGAGCTGCTGGAGCCTGGTTTCCAATCGCGCACGCAGCTCGTCATGGCTGGTCATTTCGATCGCCTCCGGAGCCCCGAGCGCCTCGGGCACGACGAACCGAAGGTACCAGGAACCCGATTCCTCCGCCCCGTCGCTCCGCGCTACGCAGCGTCCGGGCCTCTGTGCCGAACCCGGCGATCTCGCAGCCCGGGTTGCACCCGCGGATCGAGCTGCGAAAGAAAGCGCGAGCGGCCCCGGAGCGTCGTAGGGTTGCTGTGGTAGCCTTTTCGCCGGCATCCGGGGCGCGCCGAGGTGAGAGTGGGTCGACGAAGGTGAGCGAGCTCGCGAAGCGTCAGGAAACCGCGCACCCCCTGGTCGAGGCGGGACGCTTGATGGTGGTGCCCGGCGTCTATGACGTTCTTTCCGCCAAGATCGCGGAGAGCGTCGGATTCCCGGCGGTCGTGCTGACCGGCTACGGTGTCTCGGCCTCGTACCTCGGAGAGCCGGACTTCGGGATTCTAACGCAATCCGAGGTGCTCGAAGTCGCGCGGCGCGTGTGCCAGGCGACCGGCGTGCGTGTCATCGTCGATGGGGATACGGGATTCGGGGGGGGCGTCAACGTGCAGCGCATGGTTCGCGAACTCGTTGCGATGGGCGCTGGTGGGGTGATTCTCGAAGACCAACGCTGGCCGAAGCGATGCGGGCACATGCGGGGGAAGGACGTCATCGACGCCGAGGAACACGCCGGAAAGATCCGGGCCGCGGTCGAAGCCCGTGGCGATGCGCAGTTCGTCATCACGGCCCGGACGGACGCGTTGGAGACGCATGGGCTGGCGGAGGCGATCCGCAGGGCCGGGCTCTACAAGGAGGCGGGAGCGACCGTTCTCTTCGTGGAGGGTCCCCGGACGCGGGAACAGCTACGCCAGATCGGCGAGGCCCTGCCGCCGCCGCTCGCGGTCAATCTGATCGAGGGCGGAGTCACGCCGATGTGCTCGCTCGACGAGCTGCACGCGATGGGATTCTTCAGCGTGGGATTCGTGCTCTCGGGACTCTACGCCGCCGCACGCGCTCTTCGCGATACCTACTGCGAGATCCGTCGGACCGGCTCGACCGCCGGTGCAGGAGATCGGATGATGGATTTCGACGAGTTCAATCGACTCATCGGGGTGGAGAGACGCTACGCCGAGGACGAGCGGTTCAAGCCTGCGAAGGACCGGCCTCGAGGGAGCTGACGCGGACGCCGTGCCCATGCTGAGACACCAGCCGTCGCTACGCACGGACCGGCTGCGACTTCGGCCCTTCATCGCCGAAGACGCCCCGGCGATCGAGGATCTCGCGGGAACGCGCGAGGTCGCGGACAGCTCGATCTCGATCACCCATCCGTACTCCCTCGCCGCCGCGAAAGCCTGGATTGCGGGTCTTCCACACTTCTTCCGGACGGGCACGGCGCTTCACTTCGCTGCAACCCTTCAGAGCTCGGACGAGCTGATCGGCTCCGTATCGTTGAGCGACATCGATACTCACAACGCCCATGCGGAGCTGGCGTTCTGGGTGGGCGTTCCCTGGTGGCGCTCCGGGTATGCGATGGAAGCCGCCCGCGAGATCGCACGCTTCGGTTTCGTGGAGCTTTCCCTCAACCGCATCTATGCGCGTCGGCTGGCGCGCGATGCGGCGTCCGGTGACCTTCTGCGCAAGCTCGGCATGCGGCGGGAGGGAGTGCTGCGCCAGGCGGTGCGCAAGGGGGACGTCTTCGAAGACGTCGTCCTCCACGCGATTCTCCGGGAGAAGGCAAGAGTCGCCGCGGCGTAGAGCCACGGGTGAACCGGAATGGTTGCGCTCGTCGGGATCTTTGGCGCGCTCATCGCGGCACCGGCGTGCCCCGGACCGCGCCGGGCGCGTCCGCTCAGGCGAGCCGGTTCACGATCGGCTCCCCCGCCTTCATGACCAGCGCCAGGTTCTTCTCGGGCTCGACCAGCAGCGACAGGTTCTCGAGGGGGTTGCCGTCCACGACCAGCAGGTCGGCGAGCGCGCCGGGCGCGACGGTCCCGAGCTCGCCCCTGCGGTCCAGGATCTCCGCGTTCACCAGCGTCGCCGAGCGCAGGATCTCCAGGGGCTTCAGGACACGGCTACGGATCGCGAACTCCTCGTTCTGGTGCACGTGTGTCTCGCCCAGCAGGTCGGTTCCGAAGCCCATCGGAACGCCGACCTCGCGCGCGAGCTCCAGCGAGGCGAGCCCCGCATCGAGCACGTCACGGACCTTGCGCAGGCTCACCTCGGGAAATCGGAGCGCCTTTCCGAGCTCCTCGATCTTGAAGTACGCGACGAGCGTGGGAACCAGGTACGCCCCGTGCTCGCGCATCGACTCGGCCGTCTCGCGGTCGATCAGGTTTCCGTGCTCGATCGTACGCACTCCGGCCCGGACGGCGCGCTGCACCGCCTCCGGCGTGTAGGCGTGGGCCATCGCGTACGTGTGCCACCCGTGCGCCTCTTCGACGATCGCGCGCATCTCCTCGGGGGAGTACTGGATGTTCCTGACCGGATCGGTCGGGGACGCCACGCCGCCCGACGCCATGATCTTCACCTGGGCCGCCCCGCGGCGAAGCTCCTCCCGCGCGGCCTTTCGCACGGCGGAGACGCCGTCGGCCACGTGGGAGAAGGCGGTCGAGTGGATTCCGCAGGCGCACGGCGGCGGTTCCCCGAAGCGAGGTCGAAAGTCGCCGTGGCCGCCGGTCTGGCTGAGCACCCGCCCCGAAAAGAAGATCCGCGGCCCCCGGATCAGGCCCCGCTCGACGGCCTGGGCGAGCCCCCAATCCGCGCCGCCCGCGTCCCGGATGGTCGTGAATCCGCGCCGGATCATGGCGTCGAGAATCGCTCCGGCCTCGTGCGCGACCAGCGAAACGGGCTTCCGCTCCATCGCGGCGAGGTCCATCGTCGTGATCGCCGCGTGAACGTGGGCGTCGATGAGGCCTGGCATCAGCGTGCGCCCGCCGCAGTCGAGTTCACCGGCCGCATCGGAGCGCAGGTCCGGGCCGCCGACCTCGACGATCCGGTCCCCCTCGATCCGCACCGAGCGCTCCGGCTCGGTCTCCCCGGTCTCGAGCCGAAGCAGCGCACAGCGCCGCAGCACGATATCCATGACGACAGTAGAATCGCTCCGGAACCGGAGGTCAAGCACCGCCTTCGCCGGTCGGGTCGGCGCCCCACGCCGCGCCGTGAGGATGTAGAATCGCCGCTGGCAATCCAGACCCCGGGGGAGTCGAAGGAATGACCGCGCAGAAGGATGGGTTCCTGGTCGAGTGGCATCGAATCGTGGCGGAGAGGGACGTCGCGGCGCTCGAGAGCGTTCTGGCCAAAGACATCGAGATGGGCGCTCCGCCGTACTGGTCCAGGCTGCGAGGACGGGATCTGGTGGTCCACCTTCTCGATCTCATCATCCACACGATCGAGGATTTCACCTACCACCGGGAGTGGCGGGAAGGCGGCGAGCTGGCGCTCGAGTTCACCGGCCACGTCGGCGACACGGAGCTTCAGGGAATCGACCTGATCTCGCTCGACGAGCGGGGTGAGATCGCGAAGCTCGACGTCCTGATGCGCCCGGTCAACGCCGTGATCGCCCTGCGCGAGATCGTCGCGCCCCAGATGGCCGCCTTTCTCGCGCGACGGAGCGAAGACCCGGCGTCCGGCTGATCCGAAAGGAGTCACGCGTGCACGAGCCTCGTCCGGGTGGAGTTCCGGGATCGTGTCTGTGTGGAGCCGTTCGATTCGAGGTCGATCTCCCGACGCTCGTCTGCGCGCACTGCCACTGCGCGATGTGCCGCAAGAGCCACGGGGCGGGCTACGTCACGTGGTTTTCGGTGCCCCGAAGCCAGCTCCGCTGCCTCGCCGGAGACGACCGGTTGGTGCGCTTTGCGTCGTCGGATCACGGGACGCGGTCCTTCTGCGGCGAGTGCGGCAGCTCGCTGTTCTTCGAGACCACCCGGCACCCGGAGAATCTCGACGTCGTGCTGGCGAACATGGACGCGGCCATCGATCGCGATCCGCAGATTCACGCGTTCTTCAGCGATCGCGCCGCGTGGGTGCAGGTCGAGGACTCCCTGCCGCGCCTCGGCGGGGCGACGGGCTTCGAGCCCCTGGAGTCCCCGCGAGACCGCGCGACGCCCACCGATTCCGAGGCGCCGCCGCGGCTGGGCGAGGCATCCGGAAAAGGGGCATGAGCGGACCCCGCGGCGGGGAAATCACCGTTCGCCCGATCGCAGACGAGGACGTCCCGAGCTTCCATCTCTGCCTGGACGCGGTGGCCCGGGAGCGCCGTTTCCTGGCCATGGTCGAGGCGCCGCCGCTTGAGGCGCTCCGGGAGTTCGTCGCCTCCGGTCGGGAGCGTGGTGCCGTGCAGTTCGTGGCGACGTCCGACGGCGGGGTCGTCGGCTGGTGCGACGTCTCGCCGATCCCCTTCGAGGGGTGCCGCCACTGCGGAACTCTCGGGATGGGGGTGCTGACCGGACATCGCCGTCGGGGAACCGGTCGCCGTCTGCTGGAGAGCACGCTCCGAGAAGCGGAACGCTGCGGGATCACCCGCGTGGAACTCGAGGTGTTCGCATCGAACCGGGCGGCGATCCGCCTCTACGAGGCATTCGGCTTCGAGCACGAAGGTCGGAAACACCGGGCCCGGGAGATCGACGGCGTCGCGGAAGACCTCGTGTGCATGGCGCGGATCCGGATCGCGTGACGGCGAGCGCCCGCCGGCCATCCGGGTGGCGCTGCTCGGGACCTGGCGGCGGCGCCGGGCTGGCTTCGGTCTGGTCCCGATGCTCGTGGCGCCACGCTCCTCTAGCGTCCAGCGGAGTGAGGGGCGAAGGCCCCGGGTCGATTCCAGGCGGTCCAGCCGCGCCGTCGCAGCGAGCCGCCGACTTCGGGCGGTCGGCACACGGGCGGTTCGCCGTCGTCGTGGAGACGGGAGCGGATCACGCCGTCGCGCCACAACGGCTTCCAGGCGCCCGACGCCTCGAGGCGGTCGCGCACCGGCGTCTTCGCGGCCTCCGGCAGCGCCTCGAAGTGCTCCTGAAGTCGCTCGCGGCACCAGACCCGGTACTGGACCACCGGCGTCCGGCGGTAGCGCACGCCCTGGACCTCCCAGTCGAAGCGGCGGAGGCCGTCGCGCCACGCGGCGGCGTTGGCGTGCAGATAGGGGAGGTAGCCCGTGGCGACGTCCTCGAGCAGCGGAGTCCAGGCCTGCGGCAGTGAGCCGGGCGGGAGCCACGCGCCGGCTGTACGGGAGTGACGCGCCGCCCACAGCCGCGCCACCCAGGCGTAGGTGCGCGGGCTGCGGTCGCGCATGATGCGCGCGGGCGTCGGATCGAGGCTGAAGTGACGGAACATGGAGGCGAAGAAGCCGAAGTCGGCGAGGCTAGGGCGGTCGCCGAGGAGGAAGGGGCGGTCGTCGAGCACCGCTTCGAGCCGGTCGAGGGTCCCCGTGTAGATGCCCTCCACGTGTTCGCGCGTCTCCGGCGCCACGCCGTCCCCGCGCACGTAGAGGGCGCGCTGGCGGCGTGCGACGAAGCGCGCCGCGAGCGCGCTGGGGACGGGGACGTCGGCGAGCGCCGTCTCCGCGATGCGCCGCCCGAGCCGTCGCGCGTCCTCCCGGTAGCTCCAGCGGTAGTGGAGCGCCGGCCGCCACAGCCACTCGTCTGCGTAGTCCTCGAGCAAGCGCGAGAAGAACGCCTGCGTCGGATCACCGGGGACCACGGAGCCGTTGGGGTGGCGCGCCTCGAGGAAGTCGATGATCGGCGTCGAGTCCTGCAGCCACAGGTCGTCCGGGGTGTGCACGACGGGCACCTTTCCGATGCCCGTGTGGGGCACGACCACGCACTGCATGACGCGCCGGGTTGCCTCGACGCGGCGGAAGGCGATCTCCTTGTACTGGAGGTACGCCTCCAGCTTGCCGCTGAAGTACGAGACGTCGAGCCGGTAGACGACGTAGGGAGCCTGCATCTCGAGCGTCGGGGTCCGTCCGACCGGGCGGACCCTTACCCTACAGCCGCCCGATCGCGCGCGTCAACGCGACGCTGGGACGAACGCGGGGCGGCGAACCCTAGACCGTCGCCACGGGCGGAGGCGCCTCGCTCGTCACGGGCCGGCTGGCCGGCTTGCGCGAAGCCTCGGGCTGGGCGGTCGTTGCGGCGTCGGACCCGATGGCGATGCGGCCCTTGAAGCGGGCGCCCTCCTCGATGACGATGCCCGCCGTGCGGATCTCACCGGTCACCTGGGCGGTCTCGTGGAGGGTGATCTTCCGCCGCGCGATGATGTCGCCCTCGACCACGCCGAGAACCACGACGGAGTCGGACTCGATCCTTGCACGCACGATTCCGGTAGGTCCGACCACGACCGTGTTCTGACTCTGGATCTCGCCCTCGATGCGGCCGTCGATCCGCACCGTGTCCTTGAAGCGGAGCTGTCCCGAGAATTCGCAGCCCTCGTCGATGTACGTCATGCTCGGCTTGGGTTGACTCGCGGGCGCGGGTTCCGGCTCCTGCCTCTCGCTCCTGACCCGAAGATCCTTGAAAGCCATCGTGACCCCCCTGCTGGGTGTGGACCCAGCTCAGTATCCACTATCGCGAAAGAAACCGGGCCGCATTGTGATCGAAGTCACCAGCTACCGGCGGCGGAAGGTTTCGTGGCATTTTGCCTACATTTCGACGACAGTCCTGGCTCGGTCGCCGTCGCGGAGTCTGTGGCGCGCACGGCCCGGTAGCCCGGTGGGCTCTATCGTGGCGGAGGCGGAGGAGGAGCGGCATGGGCAAGATCGACGTCGACGCGATGATGCAAGGCATGCGGGCGCGCCTCCAGCAAGACGAGGCCGAGGGACGGCTGGCGGGGCTCACCGTCGAAGACCTGATGGACGCCGTTTCCCATCCGAAGGCGCCCGAGGCGATCGCCGAGACCATGGCGCTGGAAGCGGGATCGGTGCAGGAGGGCGAGCCGGCCCCGGACTTCTCGCTGCCCTGGCTGCCCGCCGGCCGCGAAACCCCGCCCGGCCGCATGACCCTCTCCGAGCACTTCGGGAAGAAGCCGGTCGCCTTGATCTTCGGGAGCTACACCTGACCTCCCTTCCGGGCCCAGGCTGGGACCCTGAATCGCATCCACGGGCGTTTCCGCGATCGCGTCGAGTTCTTCGTCGTCTACATCAAGGAGATCCATCCGACCGACGGCTGGCAGGTGAAGGAGAACGAGCGGGATGCCGTCCTCCTGCGCCAGCACCGCTCCATGGAGGAGCGGGTGCAGGCCGGCGAGTCCTGCATGGTGAAGCTCGCCCTCGACATGCCCGCCGTCGTGGACGAGATGGACGACGCGGTCTCCCGGGCCTGGGCCGCCATGCCGGAGCGGCTCTACCTGTTGGATCGCGAAGGTCGGGTGGCCTACAAGGGTGGCATGGGTCCGATGTTCTTCCGCCCGAAGGAGTGGGAGGCGGCGATCGAGCGTCTCCTCGGCGACGCCTAGTCGTGGCGGCCGGCGCGGGTCCAGCCGCGCAGAGCGCTGCGATCCGAGGGGCTGAGCTCGGCTTCGGGGTGGAGCCACACGTAGTAGAAGAGCGGCATCTCACCCTCGTCGATCTCCTCCCAGGCCTCCTCCAGGTGCTTGGCCTGCTTCCGGGCGTCGTAGCGCGCCCACGTCGAGAAGTTCATGTGTTCCCGGGCATCGTGGACGTCGTTGGCGACCAACCAGGAAACCGGGGCCACGTAGGCGTACCAGGGCCACCGGGTCTCGTTCGAGTGGCAGTCGTAGCACGACGTTCGCAGGATCGAGCGCACCGCCGCGGTTGCGGGCACCTCCGACTCGACGGGCGGGTTGTCCCGCGGCACCGGAACGAACTGGATGGCGACGCAGGCCACGAGTAGCCCGACAACGAGGTTTCGCGCTCTCATCCGGCGATCAGCCTACCGGGTTTCGGTGGCGCTCGAAAGGTGCGCAGGTCGTGATCTTGCACGCCGTTCGGCGCGACCGATCCACGCTGCGTTAGAATGCTGCGCCGCAGGGCGAGAAGGAGCACCGCATGCTCGCGACTCGGGTCTTCCTGGCGCTGTCTGCGCTCGCCTGGCTTCCGTACGGCGTCTTCTGCTTCCTGCAGCCCGCGTTTCTGACGGAGGCCGCCGGCCTGGCCCTCACCAGCGCGACCGCCGCGACGGAGGTGCGCGCCATGTACGGGGGTCTCCAGGCGGGCATCGGCGCCCTGGCTCTGCTGGCCGCCGTTCGCCCGGCCTTCGCGAAGGCGGCGTTGACGATGCTCGCGTTCCTCTGCGTCGGCCTCGGTGTCACCCGGCTCGGTGGTGCGCTGCTGGACGACTCCTTCTCGCCGTACACGAATCTCGCGCTGCTGTTCGAGTTCGTCTCCTCTGGGCTCGCGCTTTTGCTGCTGGCGCGAACACCCGATCGGCCCGATGCCTGAGCCGATCGACTGGCTCTGGCGGCATCCCGAGAGCGTCCGCACCCATCGCGGCGGCTGTCACTGCGGGCGCGTCCGCTTCGAAGTCGCGGCGCCCGCGAAGATCCGGGTCCACGAGTGCAACTGCTCGATTTGCAGCCGGCTGGGCTATCTCCACCTGATCGTGCCCCGGTCCCGCTTCGAGCTGATCCGGGGCGACGATTCCCTGACGACGTACCGCTTCCACACCCGGGTTGCGCGCCACACCTTCTGCTCCGTCTGCGGCGTCAAGTCGTATTACGTGCCCCGCTCGCATCCGGAGGGCATCAGCGTCAATGCGCGGTGCATCGACCCTGGGACGGTCACGGAGATCGTCGTTCGCCCCTTCGACGGCGCGAACTGGGAGGCCCACGTCTCGGAGCTGGAGCCGCTGCCCGAACGGGAGGCTGGCGGCGCGACGTCGATGTCCGTGCAGTTCTGGTTCGAGTTCGGCAGCACGTACTCGTACCCCGCGGCCCTGCGGATCGAAGCGCTCGCGCGGGCCCGCGGCGCCGATGTCGCATGGAACCCGTTCCTGCTGGGGCCGATCTTTCGCGAGATCGGCTGGAACGACTCGCCCTTCAATCTCAACCCGGCGAAGGGACGCTACATGTGGCGCGATCTGGAGCGGATCTGCGCGAAACACGAGATCCCCTTCCGCCGTCCCTCGCGGTTTCCCCGCAACAGCCTGCTCGCGGCGCGGGTGGCGTGCAGCGGGGCCGACGCTCCCTGGCTCCCCGAGTTCGTGCGCTCCGTGTTCCGGGCCAACTTCGCGGAGGATCTCGACATCTCCGACCCGGCCGTGATCGCAGGTTGCCTCGACGCCCTGGGAGAGTCCGGGGGCGACCGGCTCCAGCGCGCGCAGTCCTCGGAGAGCAAGCAGGCGCTTCGACGCCAGACACAGCGCGCCGCGGAGATCGGAATCTTCGGGGCCCCGGCGTTCGTGGTGGGAACGGAGCTGTTCTGGGGGCACGATCGGCTCGAGGAGGCGCTCGCCTGGAACCGGTCCTGACGCCGAGCGCCGGGCTCCGTCACTCGAGTGGGATGCGCTCCGTGATAGCATGGCCTCGAGCGAAACGGGCGCGCACCCCGCGAGGCCCGACGGAGGGCGGCATGCACTTCGATCTCCTGCTCCGGGACGGAACGATCTACGACGGCGGCGGCGGCGAGGGCGTGCACGGGTCGGTGGCGGTCGCCGACGGCCGCATCGCCGCGGTCGGCGACGTCGGGCCGGCCCGGGCCCGCAGCGAGATCGACTGCCGCGGACGCGCGATCGCCCCGGGCTTCATCGACATGCATTCCCACAGCGACTGGATCCTGCCGAACGCCGACCACGGCGCGGTGCTGGCCCCGTTGCTGGAACAGGGCATCACCACCCTGGTGGGGGGCAACTGCGGCTGCTCGCCGGCGCCCTATCTCGGGGCCAACCGAGCCCTGCTGCCGCGGCTGTGTCGCATGCTCCACGACGAGGATCTGGACTACGGATGGTCCGGGATGGGGGAGTTCCTCGACGCGCTGGAGGAGCGAGGTCTCGCCCTGAACCACGCACAGCTCGTGGGCCACGGGACGCTGCGGGCGGCCGTCAAGGGCCTCGACGCGTCGCCGGCGACGCCGGAGGACGAGCGCGGGATGGCCGATCTCGCGCGCGCCGCGCTCGACGAGGGCGCGATCGGGTTGTCGACGGGGCTGGGCTACGCGCCGGGCATCTTCGCGAGCGCGGAGGAGCTGATCGCCATCACCCGGCCGCTGGCCGAGCGCGGCGGCGTCTACACCTCGCACGCGCGCAGCTACATTGCCCTCCAGCCCGAAGGCGAAGCCGCGCCCACGAACATCCTCGCGCTCGACGAGACGGCGGCGGTGCACCGGGCCCACGGCGTTCCCGTCCAGCACTCCCACCTGATCTTCGTGGGCGACAAGACGTGGCCCACCACCGACCGGGCCCTGGAGCACCTGGGACGGCTGGCGCAGGACGGCGTGGACATCGCCTGCGACGCCTTTCCCTACGTCGGCGGCAACACGACGCTGATCGTCTTCCTGCCGGCCTGGGCGCTGGCCGACCTGCCCGCCGCGGTGACGGATCCGGGGAAGCGCAGCAAGGTCGCCGACCTGCTGAACCACCTGAAGGACCTTCTGGGCATGCGCTGGGAGGACACCCAGATCCTGTGGGTTCCCAACCCCGAGGTCGCGCACTACGAGGGCATGACGATTGCCGAGGTGGCGCGGGATCGCGGGCGCGACCCCACCGAGACCTACCTCGATCTGGTGGCGGAGCTGGGCTCCGACACCCGCATCATGAACTGGAGCTACAGCGGTCGCGACGACGAGGAGACGAGCCTGCGCAAGGTGCTCGCGCACCCGCTCACCTGCTTCGAGACGGACACCATCCTCACGGGCAACGGCTTCGACAACCCGGCCTCCTACGGAACCTTTCCCCGCATCCTCGGTCGCTACGTCCGCGAATTGAAACTGATCTCGCTACCGGAGGCGATCCGGCGCATGACGAGCCTGTCCGCCGAGCGCATGGGGCTGCGCGACCGCGGCCGCATCGAGCTGCGGCGGGCCGCCGACCTCGTCGTCTTCGATCCCGCCACGGTCGGGGACGAGACGACGCGGCGCGAGCCGAAGCGTGCACCCCAAGGGATCGAGACCGTCGTGATCAACGGCACTCCCGTCGTGCGCGGCGGGCGCTTCGATTCGTCCTCGCGCGCCGGACGCGTGCTGCGCCGCGCGTGACGCGGCGCGCTTCGCAGCGGCGCGGATCGGATACCCTGCGGCCGTGAGCCGGGTCTCGCAACCGCCGCGCGCTGCCGCGTCCGGGTCCGACCGGATCTTCGCCGCCCTTCCCGTGGCTCCGATCTGGGTCGGCGCGGGCTTCGCCGTCGCGCTGCTGCTCGTATTCGTGCTGCTCTCGGCGGCGCTGGGCGACCTCTCCGAGTTCCTGGCC
>JAOTUO010000048.1 GCA_029863845.1 Myxococcales bacterium | reverse complement strand
GTACTCGACGTCCACGTTGCGCACGTGCTTCTGCACGAGTCGTACGATCTCATCCTTGGTGTGGTTGCCCGCATCGGAGCCCACGTTGAAGACCTGCCCCCGCACCGTCTTCACGGGCACGTCGAGGACCGTGGCGATCGCCTCGCCCACGTCGCGAATGTGAACGAAGGCGCGCGCATAGCCCCGCTGGTAGATCACCAGCTTGCGACGCGTGAGCGCCTCCAGAACGAACTGGTTCACGATCAGGTCGAAGCGCGTGCGCGGGGAGATGCCGAAGAGCGTCGCGAAACGCAGGACGATCGGCGCCGCCGCGGCGTCCTTGGCCGCGTCGAGCAGGAGCTGCTCCGCCGCGATCTTCGTCTCCGCGTAGAGTGACTGCGGGTGGAGCGCGGAGTCCTCGGTGACGGGCCGGCCGTCCGGGGAACGGCCGTAGTTGCTGTAGGTGGAGGAGAAGACCAACCGTTCGACGCCGGCCTCTTCGGCCTGCTCCAACACGAGGCGCGTCGACTCGACGTTGAAGCGGCGCGCGACCGCCTCCCCCACGGACTGGCACGCCGGGAAGCCGACGATGGCGGCCAGGTGCACCACGAGCTGGCGCTCGCCGTCCCAGGGCTCGAGCAGCGGCGCGATCGCGCCGGGCTCGCACACGTCGGCCTTGACGAAGCGGAAGCGGGGATGGTGCCAATAGCCGAGCAGGGACTCGCCGCCGAAGAGCAGCGAATCGGCGACCGTCACGCGCCAGCCGCGCTCGAGCAGCAGGCCGGTGAGCAGCGAGCCCACGTAGCCGGCGCCGCCGGTGATGAGCACGTGACCCGGGGACCGGGGCGGCCCGCTCTGGGAAGACGTCGCCATGTCGGGGCCCCTCCCGGATGCCTCGCTTATCGGCAACGGTCGGCCGAAGCTGAGCGGCGGGCGGACCAAATCTGGCGCGCGAAGTGCCAGACGAAGCGCGGGTTCTGGACGAGATAGCGCCGCCACAGCCGGCGCGGCTCGATGACCAGCCGGAAGAGCCACTCGAGCCCGGCGCGCTGCAGCCAGCGAGGCGCCTGCGGCTTCGCGCCGGCCAGGAAGTCGAAGGCCGCCCCCACGCCCAGCAGCACGCAGCGGAGCGCCGGGCGATGGCTCGCCATCCAGCGTTCCTGCTTGGGACAGCCGAGCCCGACGAAGAGGATGCGCGCGCCGGAGGCCTCGATCGCCTCGGTCGCGCGCCGGTCCTCCTCGGGCGTGAGCGGACGGAACGGCGGGCTGTAGGCGAATGCGATCCGCAGCCGCGGGAAGCGCCGGGCGAGGGCGACCGCCAGCGCTTCGAGGACTTCGGGTCGCCCGCCGTAGAACCCGACCGGGATGCCGGCCTCCGCAGCGCGACGACAGACCCGGCGGGTGAGCGTGGGTCCGTAGACCCGGCCGGCCTCCCGCAGACCGAGCCACCGCAGGGCCCACACCAGCGGAACGCCGTCGGGGGTGATCCGCTCCGCGGCGTTGAGCCGGCGCCGGAGACCGGCGTCGTCGAACGCCTCCATCGCCATGTGGACGTTGGCGTGGCAGACCATCCCGCCCGCCCCCGCCGCCGCCAGGCCCACGATCGCCTCCGTGGTCTCGGCGTAGCTCGTGGCATCCACTCGCAGGCCCAGGATGCGCCGCGAAGCCACGGACAGCGGCCCGGGCTCGGCCTTGAACTCGGGCTTGGGCGGCGGCTGCGGGGGCCCCGGGCCCGATTCCCCCGGTGCCGCAGTCGGATCGCGAGGAAACTGCCGGCCCTGCATCACTCGCGTATCGGCGTCGGCGAGAGCCCGGTTGAGGGCGCGCCCCCCGCCCCGGCTCGTCCCCGGACGCCTCAAGCCGGCCCCCCACCCCTCCGATCCGGTCGGTGTTCCGCCGAGAAGATTTCATGCGGTCCACGCGACGACTTGCGGCCCGACTTGCTCGCGCCTTTGCGGGCAGGCGCATCCCGGCCCGGCCGACCGGAGCGGCCCTGCTGTGCGCCGCAGCGCTGCTGACCGCGTCCTGTGGCGAGCGGCCGGCGTCCGAGCCTGACTGGCCCCCGGGCCTCTCCGTCGTGGGTCGGACCCAGGCACTCGCGCACCTGCTCGCTCGCCTCGAGCGGCTAGAGCCGACGCGCCTCGCTCAAGGCGCCCGCGAGATCCGCCGCGCGCTGCCCGCCTGCGGCAGCGTGGAGGGTCGCGCCGCGAACGGGCACCCCGCCGAGCTGCGCGAAGGGCTCGCGTGCCGCTCGGGCGATGCAACCTTCGGCCGCCTCGACCGCGAGCGCGGCGAGGACGACCTCGCCTTCGTCTGGAACCCGGAGGGCGGCGCGCCCGTGCGGGGATCGATCTCGATCGGCCCGGACGGCGACCTCGAGCTAGCGCTGCGTCTCGAGCGAGCGTCCTTCACGGGCGCACGCGCGTTGCTCCGGCCGGGCGCCGCGGCGGCGGGTCCCGGTGTCCTGAGCACCCGGGAGACCCTGATCCACGCGCGCCTGCGCCCGGAGGGCGGCCTCCCCATCGCCGACCTGGTTCCCCGCGGCAGCCAGGCGGACCGCCTGTTCCGCCTCAAGAGCGCGCTGTTCGCGGGCACCGTCCTGGAAGGCACCTGGGAGGCCGCCGTCTACCCCCCGGAGACGGCGCGAACGATGCCGCGCGCGGCGCTGGCCCTGGGCGTCGTCCGTCGCGACGCCGCCGCGGCCGCGATCGAGGCGTTCGTGCGCGAGCTGCTCGCGGCCTGGCCCGTGCACCGCAGCTTTTTCTCCGTCGGCGGAGCCACCGGCGCGTGTCTGCTCGACCTGAACGTCCTGCCCGAGCTGGCCCCCTGCTACGTGGCCACCGAGCGCGCGCTCGTCGTCGGGTGGAACCCGGCGAGCCTGCGCAAGGCGTTGGACGGCCAGCCGGCGCCACCGGTCGCGGAGGCCGCCGGCGCGACCGTCGATTTCGAGCGCATCGCCGAGGCCGATGCACGGCTCGCCGGCCGGCTCTCCCCGGGTTCCGGGAGGCTTCCGCTCGCGGTTCCGTGGCGGCGGCTCGTGGCGCGGGGCCGTCGCGTGGGCGACGAGGTGCACGTCCAGCTGACGCTCGTGTCCGGGGCGAGAACGTGAAGTTCCTGCGCGTCGCGCTGCTCGCCGCCCTGCTGGGCTCCACCGGCGCCATCGGGCTGGTCTCCTACGAGCGCGTACAGGACCAGCTGGCCGCCCTGGAGACCTGCGAAGCGGCCCGCGCCGGCGACTGGGTCCGGGCGCTGGAGCGAAGCGAGGGGCGAGCGGGCGCGGACGACACCGGCCGCTCCGCGGCCGAGTGCCGCTGCACGGCACTGCTGGCGAAGGGGGCGGAGGGCGCGTGCGTCGAGCTCCTCGACGCGATCCTCGCCGACCCGGAGGCGGAGGGCTGGGCCCCGAATCCCGCGCTGGCGGTCCACCTCATCCAGACGCGGCGGGACGCCGGACGCGCGCTCGAGGCGGCGGAGCTCGCGCGGCGGGCGACCCGGGTGCACCCCGACGACCCGGACCTCTTCTACCTCGAGCTCGTGACCCGAGGCAGTGTCGAGGACGAGGCGGTCGTGCTGCGGGAGCTGGAAGCGCGACTCACCGGGCGCCGGCCGCGCGAGCTGCGCATGCGCACCAGCCTCGCCGGCCGCTACCTCCTGCGCGGCGAGCCGGACCGCGCCCTCTCCGTGCTCGGCGAAATCCGGGCGCCCGACATTGAGAACCCGGGCGACGTGGCGCGCTGGTTCGAGACGCGAGGGATGGCCTTCGCCTGGGCGGGCGACCTCGACGGCGTGCGCCGCACCCGCGCGGCCTGGCAACGTGCCGGCGGCGATCCCGTCGAGCTGCGCGCACGCTACGCGCTGACGCTGAGCCTCGCGGGCCTCGCAGACCCGGAGCGCAGCCCCATCGAGCTGCTCGAGGAAGCGCTCGCCGGGGCCGATGCGCTCGATCCCCGCCTGCACGAGACCCTCGTGATCCGGCTCGTGCTGACGCTCGTCAACGCCGAGCGCCTCGACGAGGCGCTCGCGGTCTACGACCGGGGTCGCGAGCGATTCGAGCTGGCGGGCCTCACCCGGGCGGAGCTCGAGCGCGCCGCCGCCCACCAGCGGCTCGCCTTCGAACCCCTCGAGCGGCGCCGGGGCACGCTGCGCTTCGCGATCCCCACCCCGGAGCCCGGAAGCCGGCTGCTGCTCTCACCGGAGGCGAGCGCGGCGGTGGACGCCGACTACGAGCCGCTGGCCGTCCCCGCCTCCGGTCTCGTGATCGCCCGGCGCGCCTTCGGCACCGCGCCGCAGCGTTGGGTCCTTCGCGACGCCCAGGAGCGCTCGCTCGCCTCCGGTACCGTCAGTCCGGTCGCCGGCGCCGACGTCGACGTCGCCGTGTCGCCCGGCCCGCCGCGAACGCCGCAGCGCGCGGAGCTCGGGCGCCGGGCGGGCGACGGCCGGCCGCGCGTCGCACTGATCCTGCTCGACTGCGCCGACTGGCGTCTCGCTCAGTACCTGCGCGCCCGGGGCGATCTGCCCTTCCTCGACGCCCTCGTCGAGCACGGCTTCCGCGCGGTACTCGAGAGTGACCCGCCGCTGACCGGCGCCGCGCTCGAGGCCATCGTGTCGCCGGGCCCTCCGCGCGCCGCCTCGTTCGTCGGCGTGCTGCACCAGCTCGGCGTCGAGCTCGCGGGTCTCGCCTCCATCGGCAAGAACCCCGTCGCCGCCCTCACGTGGCTGCTGCCCGAGCGCGAAGACCTGTTCACGCGGCTGGGCTCGGGCGACCTCGCGGTCGCCAACCTGCTGTTCGCGCACGGCGGCCTCCGCGCGGGCCGGCACAGCGAGGTCACGGGACCTGCCGGCCGGCGCCGGCGGCTCGAGCTGGCGACGAGCGAACGCGACCTGACGGCCGCGGAGCGCGAGCGCTGGCCCACGCTGGCGGCGCTGCGCGAGGAGCGCGACCGTATCCACGTGCGCACGATCGCCGCGGAGCTCGACGCCGCCGAACGGATCGTCCGCGACCGCGAGGTCGATCTGCTGGCGCTCCGCATCGAGCCCCTCGACATCCTCACACACGCGCACTTCGCCGAGATCGTGCGCGACGGCCAGGACGACGGCGAGGGCATCCTCTACGCCGTGTACCGCTACATCGACGCGCGGCTGGCCGACGTGCACGCCGGTCTGGACGAGGACGACGTCATGATCGTGATGTCGGATCACGGCATCCGGACGGCGATGGAGCACTCGCGCGAGGCGCTGTTCGTCATGCTCGGCCCGGGCATCCCGGCCGGGCGCAGCCATGGGACCCCGGCGCTGCGCGGTGTGCCGCGCGTGCTCGCCGACCTGCTGGGCGTCGCGGTCGATTGGCCGGACACGGGGATCGCGCCGCGGGCGCTGGCCGCGACGGCGGGCGCCCCGCTTGCGGCGCCCTCCGCGACGGCCGACCCTTCCCCGCCGCTCGCCGCGCGCTGACACCGGCGGCGCGAGCCGCAACGCCGGGAGACACCGCTGACCCGCGTCACGCTGATCTTCTCCGCCTGTGTGCTGGGGATCTCCTTCGCCGCGCTCTTCGTACGCTGGGCGCTTCCCGCCCCGCCGGTGATCACGGGCTTCTACCGCATGCTCTTCGCGGGCCTGCTCGTGGGCGCGTGGCTCGTCGCGACGCGGCGACCCGTGGCCCTGCGCGGGCGCGCCGCACTCTACGCGGCGTGCTCGGGCCTCTGCTTCGGCACGGACCTCGCTCTGTGGCACACCTCGATCGTCGAGACCTCCGTGGCCCTCGCGACCCTGCTGGTGAACACGACCCCCGTCTACGTGGGCCTGTACGCGCTCGTCGTGCTGGGACAGTCGCTCGACCGGCGCTTCACGCTGGGCGCCGGTCTGGCGCTGCTCGGCACCGTCGTGCTGCTCGGCATCCCCGAAGAGGGTCCGGGACAGCTGAAGGGCGCCGCGCTCGCGCTCTTCGCCGCCGTCTTCTACGCCGGCTACCTGCTGCTCATGCGCGCCGCCCGCCAGCGCGGCGTCGACGCGGTCTCGGCGCTCTTCCTGATGACCGTGAGCGCGGCGGCGGCCCTCGGCGGCTACGCCTGGCTCGGCGGCGACGCCTTCTGGGGCTTCCCCGCCTCGTCGTGGGGGGCGATGATCGGGGCGGCGATCGTCACACAGATTGGCGGCGTCATGGGCATCATCTGGGCCTTGCGCTTCCTGCCCGCCACGGTTGCGTCGGTGGCCTTGCTCGCCCAGCCGCTGGGGACGGCGACCCTGGGCTGGCTGCTGCTCGGCGAGTCGATCGGCTTGGCGCAGATGCTGGGCGGCGCCACCGTGCTCGCAGGGATCCTGTTGGCGTCGCGCTCGGCCTCCCGGTACCCGTGACCGACGGGGACGGCTCACCCCTCGAAGCGACGCTCGTTCCACCAGGGGAAGAAGTCCGGCATGTCCCGCGAGACCCGCATCGGAAACGCGGCCGGTCGCTTGTCGAGAAAGCTCTGGACGCCCTCGTGCCCGTCGGGGGACCGGCCCATGGCGTAGATGGCCTTCGAGTCGAGCCGGTGCGCCTCCATCGGGTGATCCGCCCCGAGCATCTTCCAGAGGAGCTGGCGCGAGAGCGCGACGGAGACGGCGCTCGTGTTCTCGGCGATCTCGGCGGCGACGGCCCGCGCCGTCGGCAGCAGCGCATCCGGGGCGACGACGCGGGAGACGAGTCCGCCGGCGAGCGCTTCTGCGGCCGGGAAGACGCGCCCGGTGGCCACCCACTCCATGGCGCGGCTGATGCCGACGACCCGCGGCAGGAACCAGCTGCTGCACGCCTCGGGCACGATCCCCCGCCGCGCGAACACGAAGCCGAACTTCGCCTTCTCGCTGGCGATGCGGATGTCCATGGGAAGGGTCATCGTGGCGCCCACGCCCACGGCCGCCCCGTTCACCGCGGCGATCATCGGCTTCCGGCTCTCGAAGATCCGGAGCGAAGCGAGCCCGCCGCCGTCCCGGTGCTCCCGGGCGGACTTCTCCCCGCTGTGGTCGAAGGTGTCGGCTCCGCCTCCGAGGTCGGCGCCCGCGCAGAAGCCGCGACCCGCCCCGGTGACGATGGCGACCCGGATCGCGTCGTCGCGGTCGATCTCGTCGAAGACCTCGAGCAGGTCCGCCAGCATCGTCGCCGTGAAGGCGTTGAGGCGCTCGGGCCGGTTCAAAGTGATCGTGAAGATGCCCGCATCCAGGTCGGTCAACAGGGTCTCGTAGGCCATGGGTGCCTCCTCGGCGCGCGTCTCGGAACGATACTATCGTGGGGCGGATTCGGGGCGCGCCGGTGAGCTGGAAGCGAGAGGTCGACGGCATCGAGCAGCGGCGGCGACGGGCAGCGGAGCTCGGCGGCGCCGAGGCCGTGGCGAAGCAGCACGAGCTCGGCCGGCTCACGGTGCGCGAGCGCATCGACGCCCTCGTCGACGACGGCAGCTTCCGGGAGCAGGGGCCCATCGCGGGCGAGTCCCAGGTGGGCGAGGACGGCGAGCTGCTCTCGTTCAGCCCCGCCAACTACGTCCTGGGCCTCGCCCGTATCGACGGCCGTCCCTGCGTCGTGGGCGGGGAGGACTTCACCCAGCGCGGCGGCTCGCCCTCGCCCGCCGGCCTGCGCAAGAGCGTCTACGCCGAGGAGCTCGCCTGCCGCTACCGGCTTCCGCTCGTCCGCTTCCTCCAGGGCGGCGGCGGGTCAGTGGCGGGAACGCGCGGCCAGGGACCTCGAACGGCGGGCGACCCCGTCTACGCGCCCCACCGCTTCGCTTCGATCGCGCAGGCGATGGCCACCGCGCCGGTCGTCTCGGCGGCGGTGGGAGCCGTGGCCGGCTTTCCCGCCGCCCGGCTCGTCGCGTCGCACCTCGCGCTGATGACGCGGCACACGGCCCAGGTGCTGGTCGCGGGTCCGGCCGTGGTCGAGCGCGCCCTCGGCGAGACCCGTTCGAAAGAGGAGCTCGGCGGCGCCCGCGTCCACGAGCGGAGCGGCGTGGTGGACAACGTCGTCGAAGACGAGCGCGAGGCCTTCGATGCGATTCGAACCTTTCTCGGCTTCCTGCCCACGCACGTCGGCGAGCTGCCCCCGCGGCTCGAGAGCGCCGACGACCTCGGTCGGCGGGAAGAGGAGCTGCTCTCGATCGTTCCGCGCAACCGCCGCCGGATCTACGATATGCGCCGCATCGTCGCGCTCGTGTTCGATCGCGGCTCCTTCTTCGAGATGACCCGCGCCTACGGCCGCTCGCAGATCACGGGGCTCGCGCGCCTGAACGGGCAGGCCGTCGGCGTCTGGGCCAACGACACCCGCTACTACGCCGGCGCGATGACGGCGGACGGGGCGCGCAAGGTGCGTCGCTTCGTCGATCTCTGCGACACCTTCCACCTGCCCGTGGTGAGCCTCGTCGACGAGCCGGGCTTCATGCTCGGCTCCGAGGCGGAGAAGGCCGGAACCATCCGTTACGGGACCGAGGCGCTGTTCGCCGTCGTGCAGTCCACGGTGCCGTGGGCGTCGGTGATCGTGCGCAAGACGTACGGCGTGGCGGCGGCCGCGCACTTCGGGCCGGAGGCCTACGTCCTCGCCTGGCCCTCCGCCGAGGGCGGCGCCCTGCCCATCGAGGGCGGCGTAGCCGTGGCCTTCCGGCGCGAGATCGAGGCGGCGCCCGATCCCGACGCGCGGCGCCGCGAGCTGGAGGAGGCCTTCGCCGCCGGGCGCTCGCCCTTCCCGCGCGCCGAGGCCTTCGGCGTCAACGACCTGATCGATCCCCGCCGGACGCGGCCCGTCCTGTGCGACTGGATCGACTGGATCCAGCCGCGACTGCGGGACCACGTGGGCCCGCGCCATCACTCCATCCGACCCTGAGCCCACCCCGCGCGGCAACGCGGGCCCACACGCCGATCCCGCTATGCTCGCACCGACGCCCGATCTCCCATGCGATCCGACTTCGACACCTCGCACCGGCTGCGCACGACGGTCCTCGCGACCGCCGTCGCGTTGCTGGCGTGCGGCAATGGCCCGGCGGATTCCGGAGCGGGCGGCGACGGCGACGCACGCCCCGGCTCCCCCGGCGCGCGCTGGGACCTCCTCGAGATGCTTCGGGAGGACGCCGCCCACAAGCCGCACGCAGCGGACGGGGGCGGTCGCGCCTGGCTGGAGCGCGCCGAGGGCGACACCGAGGTCGCCACCGCGGGCCGCCCCGGGCGCTTCAGCATCGTCTACGAGGTGGGGCCCGCGGGCATCGCCACCGGCGGCGGCGTCTTTCTCCAGATCTCGCCCTTCTGGGGGTGGAGCACGCCGCAGGTCGAGGTCCCCGACGCACCCGGCTTCACCGAGATCGAGGTCGACTCCGAGGAGATGGAGCTCCGGGCGGCCACCCTCGACCAGCAGCTCCTGGGCCTCGAGGTCGTCGGCCGGCCGCTCGCACCCGGCGAGCAGGTGCGCATGACCTTCGGCTCGGGCTCCTGGGGCGCAACCGCCGACACGTTCGCCGAGAAGAACTCGCGCTTCTGGATCGCCGTGGACGGCGACGGCGACGGCGCGCACGCCTTCCTGCTCGACTCACCGGGGATCGACGTGCGGCCCGGCGAGCCCGCTCGATTGCAGCTCACGCTGCCGTCGATCGCGCGCCCCGGCGAGGCCTTCCCGATCGTCGTCGCGGTGCTCGACGCGATGGGAAGCGCGGGGGCGCCGGTCGTGGGCGAGGTGGTCTTCGAAGAGCGGCCCCCCGGACTCGAGATGCCCGAGCGGATCGTCCTGACTCCGGAAGACGAGGGACACCAGACGCTGAATGCCGTCGCGCACGAGGCCGGCGTGATCCGGCTGCGCGCGCGCGGACCCGGGGAGCTCGCTGCGGAGAGCAATCCCCTGCTGGTGACGGCGGGCGGGCCCCGCATCCTGTGGGGCGACCTCCACGGACACTCGGCGCTGTCCGACGGCACCGGGACGCCGGAGGACTACTTCCGCTACGCGCGCGACGTCGCGGGTCTCGATGTGATCGCGCTGACCGACCACGACCACTGGGGCATCCCGCCGCTCGCCTCCACGCCGGCGAACTGGCAGGAGATCCAGCGCCAGGTGAAGCGCTTCCACGCTCCGGGGCGCTTCGTGACGCTGCTCGGCTACGAGTGGACGAGCTGGGTCTACGGCCACCGCCACGTGCTCTATTTCGGGGACGAGGGAGAGGTCTACAGCTCCGTCGACGCGACCTACGAGTCACCGAGCGATCTCTGGAAGGCTCTCGAGGGCCAGCCGGCCCTCACCTTTGCGCACCACTCGGCGGGCGGCCCCATCGCCACGGACTGGACCTTCCCCCCGGACCCGGTGCTCGAGCCGCTCACCGAGATCGTCTCCGTTCACGGCAGCAGCGAGGCGCTCGATTCGCCCGGCGTGATCTACAGCGCGGTGCCCGGGAACTTCGTGCGCGACGTCCTCGATCGCGGCTACCGCTTCGGCTTCGTCGGGAGCGGCGACAGCCACGACGGACACCCGGGGCTCACCCAGATCGCGGGGAGCTCGGGCGGGCTGGCCGCGATCCTGAGCGACGATCGCACACGCGAGGGCGTGCTGAAGGCCCTGCGCGCGCGCCGCGTGTACGCCACCAACGGACCGCGCATCGTGCTGCGCGCGGCGCTCGGCGAGCACCCGATGGGATCGACGATCGCGGCGCCCGGCGGCGGCGCCGTCCGCGGCGAGCTCTTCGTGCACGCGATCGCACCCGATCCGATCGAGCGCGTGGACCTGATCCGCAGCGGCGAGGTCGTCGACTTCGTCGCGACCGAGGGACTCCATGAGGTGGTGCTCCAGCGGCCGGTGGAGGACCTCGCGTCGGGCGAGTACCTCTACGTGCGCGTCGTCCAGGAGAACGGCGGCGCCGCCTGGTCGAGTCCCATCTACGTCGAGTGACCCCCGACGACCTCGCGGTCGTGCCGCCAGCACCGGAAGAACAGCTTCTAGTCGTCCATTACGTTCTCCGTCACGAGGGCGTGAAACTGAGCGGTGATCTGATGGGCGGCCAGCTCGTGTCCGGCGGCACTCGGATGATTGTCGGGTACGAAGAGCTCGGGACAATTCCGGGTCAAGCCCGTGGGGCAGGCGTGGTAGAACTCCTTGGTGACGTCGAACACCGGAACCCCGTCCTCCCTGCCGATCCGCCGCATCAGACGATTGGCCCTGCGGGAGTGGGATTCGTCGTAGGGATAGTTCACGTAGACCAGTTTGACTCCGTAGGCCGCCGCTACCTTGGGGATCTCTCGCAAGCTGTAGCTCAATACCTGTACGGGACTCGTTTGACGAGTCCACTCGTGTCGTGATCCCAGATCGAAGGTCAGATCTCCGTACTGAATCGGCACCTGGTACGCCCTGGGCTCTGCGACGCGGCGTTCGCGATCCACCTTGATGAACTTGTCGAACGCGGCGATCTTCTCGTCGGGAAGTTCAGCACCCCGGTGTTCCTGGTCCACTTCCAACAGAGAGGGGTCGTAGAATCTGCGCTGCCACATGTAGACGAACTTGAGAATCCGGACGTTGTGATACAGGGAAGTCACCACTCGGGTCCAGGTATGAGGTTCGTGCTCGGTCACGACCGGGGGGTGCCACCAGTCGTTCACCCCGATCATCACGAACAGGAAATCCGGTTTGAATGTCTCAAGGGCTTTGGGCAGATTCTTCAAGAGGCGCGTGGAGGTCGTTCCGGGAAATCCCAGATTGATCACTTCGACCTTGGGCTGATCGACCGACGCGTTCCACTGTTTTTCCAGCTCGACCGGCCAGGCCTCCTCCTGTTTGACCCACATCCCATACGTATGGGAATCACCCATGCAGAGAATGCGCAGGTTCGAGGTCTGCCACCCCGCGGTACCCCGATGACTTCCGGCTTTGACGACCAGGGCGATGCCTTGCAGCGACATTTCCAGTAGGACCAGGGTGATCACCGAGAAGATCAGGAAAGATCTGGCGAGAGAGAAGAGTTTTCTCGGCATTCTCGCCCGGCATGGTGACCCGCTGGCGGCCCGGGTGCCAGCGCTCGCGTGGGTGGGACGGTGGGTGTGGTGTAATTCGACGTGTGTGAAATCCGGTAGGAATTGAGAATCCAAATCTGAAGAAAAGGACGGGGCGTTACCCTCCGTTGTGATGCAACCACACAACGCCCTCGATTGGCGCCGAGGGTGAGGAGAACAGTTCAAGAGCTACGAGCAGCACCAGGGCAGCTGTTTCCGGCGCAATTGAGCGAGGCGCTGTATCCCGGACGGCGTGTTCGAGGGGCTGGATCTATTGGGCTTCGAGGCGCGCTACGCGGCGCTGGGGGAACACGCCCATCCGCCCCGGATGCTGTTGAAGCTGTGGCTGTTCGGAGCGATGGAAGGCGTGTACAGCGACGGCGAGATCGCTCGGCGGGTGCGCTGGGACCTGCGGTTCCGGTATCTCGCGGGCGGTCTGGATCCGGGCTTCCGGACGGTCAACCGCTTCCGGGGGCGTCACCGGGAGGACTTTGCGGAGGTGTTTCGTCAGACGGTGCGGGCCTCGGGGCTCGCGAAGCTGGGGCGCGTCGCGGTGGACGGGAGCAAGATGCGCGTGAACACGTCGCGGCACAAGGCGACGAGCCACGGCCGGATGCAGGAGGCCGTAGAAGCCGATCGCGGAATCGAGTCTCTCGCGGTTCAGCCGCTGCGCACGCAGGGCGACGAACACCCCGCTCACCGCAAAGCCGAACAACCCGAGGGAGATCGCCAGGAATGCGGCGTGGTAGTACTGGACTACCGAGAAGAGGCGCGTGAGCGCGATCTCGCAGAACAGCGTCGTCCCGGCGATCGCTCCGATCGCGAAGTAGTGCCGCCGCGACATCGCAGCGGCCACTCTACATCAGAACGCGTGGCTCGATGAATCGTCCGAGCGGCGCGGCCCCCGGGTGCGGCGACCGCGGAGCCTCAGACCGCCGTCAGCACCTCGAAGACGTGGGCGGCGACGGCCTCGAGATCGAAGGGCCCCACGCCATCGGCGAGGGCTCCGTCCAGCCAGAGCGTGGTGAGCCCGTGCGCGGTGGACCAGCTCAGGATCACGAGCGCCATCGCATCCACGCCCTGCGCCCAGCCCTCGCGTTGGGCCTCGCTCACGGCTTGCTTCAGCATGTCGAAGGTCGACTGGTAGGACGCGGCGAATTCCGGGTCGTCGCGGCGGATGAATTCCGAGCTCGTGATGATGCGGAAGAGGGCCGGGTGCTCGGTCGCAAAGCGCACGTAGGCCCGGCCCATCGCCCGGAGCTTCTCCCGCTCGGAGCCGCCCGCCTCGCGCACCCCGGTCGCCAGGGCGGCTCGAAAGCGGTCCATCGCCCGGGTCGCCAGCGCCGTCAGCAGGTCCGTCTTGTCCGAGAAATGGTGCGCCGGCGCCCCGTGCGAGACGCCGGCCCGACGGGCCACGGCCCGCAGGCTCAGGGCCCCGATGCCGTCCTCTTCGATGGCTTCGGTCGCCTTCTCGAGCAGGGCTTCGCGCAGGTTGCCGTGGTGATAGGGCACGGTGTCGCGCTCCCGGTGACCGCGGGGTTCTTCAATCTTGACATCGGAAAGATAGCATGGTAGACAATCTAGACAATGTCTAGCTTCCCGGCGGAAGCAGCGCCGGCCGGCATCGGGACCGCGGCGGCGACGGCCATGGGCGACGGCCGAGCGCACGCAGGGGGCCTGCGCCGGCGGGACTTCCTGAAGACGGCCGGCGCCGTGGGGATCTCGCTCGGGCTGTTCCGCCTGCGCGGCATCGCGCCCGCTGCCGCGGCCGCGCCGCCCGGGCCGGCCGACGCGGCGGTTGGCTACCGCTCCTGGGAGGACGTCTACCGCAACGAGTGGCGCTGGGACCAGGTGCGCTGGGGGTCGCACACCAACCAGTGCGCTCCCGGCGGCTGCTCGTTCCGCGTCTATTCGCGGGATGGCGTCGTCTGGCGCGAAGAGCAGTCGGCCCGGTCCCCCGCGTCACATCCCGACTACCCCGACTACAACCCGCAGGGATGCCAGAAGGGCTGCGGCTTCCACCAGCTGCTCGCGAGCAGCGAGCGCGTGCGCTTTCCGCTGAAGCGCGTGGGCGAGCGCGGCGAGGGGAAGTGGAAGCGCGTCGGCTGGGACGAGGCGCTCCGCGAGATCGCCGACGCCATCCTCGACGCCCACGCGACCCACGGCACCGAGAGCTTCATCGTGGACGCTCCCCACATCCACGCGGGCAGCGTGGCGCTCGCCGGCGCGACCCGCCTGACGCGAATCCTCAACGCGCTGATGCCCGACCTCAACGTCGCCATCGGCGACGACTTCAAGGGGCTGCGCCAGACCTTCGGCAAGATGCACCTGGGCTACACGGCCGACAACTTCTTCGACGCCGAGCTGATCGTCCTCACCAACGCGAACCCGTCGTACACCTGGCCCGCGATCTATCACTTCCTGACCGAGGCGAGGTACAACGGCAGCGAGATCGTGCTGCTGGCGCCGGACTACAGTGCGACGGCGCTCAGCGCCGACGTTCACGTGCCCCTGCGCGTCGGCACCGACGCCGCCTTCTGGCTCGCCGTCTGCCAGGTGATGGTGTCCGAGGAGCTTCACCAGCCGGAATTCCTGCGGGAGCAGACGGATCTCGCGCTCCTCGTCCGGAAGGACACGGGCCGCTACCTCCGAGCCTCGGAGCTGAACGGCGGCCGCGAGGACCAGCTCTACTTCTTCGATCTCCGATCGCGCCAGATCGCGGAGGCGCCGCGGGGAACGCTCGAGTTCGCGGGCGAGCAGGCGCTGGTCGGCAGCACCGTCGCCCGCCTCGCCGACGGCAGCGAGGTGGCGGTCGCGCCGGCCTTCCAGCTGCTGCGGGAGAAGCTCGACCGCGACGACACCCCGGAGCAGGCGGCCCGGGTCTGCGGCATCCACGCCGACGTGATTCGCGGACTCGCGCGCCGGATCGCCCGGAAGCGGACCTGCAGCTTCATCGGCTTCGGCTCCCCCAAGCACTACCACGGCGATCTGATGGAGCGGAGTCACCTGCTCGCGATGGCGCTCAGCGGGAACTGGGGCAAGCCGGGCACGGGGTTCAACTGCTTCCTGATCCCGGACGTGGGCGTGTTCCCTCTCAGCGTCATGGAGGCTCCGGTCCAGCGCTGGGGCCTGTTGCGGCTGGCGGCGCCGGCGCTCGCGAAGTCCCTGTCGATGAAGATCCGGGATCGGGATACGAGCGACGAGCTGGTGAGCATCGCGCACGAATCCGAGGCGTCGAAGCGCTACGGGTCGGTGCTGCCGGTCTTCTTCCTCTATCACCACGCCGGGTACGACGCGCTCTGGAACCGGCCGGAGTGGAACGATCCCGCGCTCGATCGGACCTTCGGGGAGTACCTCGAGGAGTCGGTCCGGCGCGGTTACTGGCACGCGAGGGAGATCGCGCCGCCGCCGGAGCAGCCTCCGCAGGTCCTGATGCTGATGGCCCACAACCCGCTGCGAAGGCAGCGCAGCGGTCGCCAGCTGTACGTGGAGAAGCTCTTCCCGAAGCTGAAGCTGCTCTTCGCCGTGGAGACGCGGCTCTCGTCGTCGGCCATGTACTGCGACATCGTGCTGCCGGCGGCCTGGTACTACGAGAAGGACGATCTGACGCTGACCTTCGGCATGAACCCCTACACCTGTCTGATCGAGCAGTCCGTCGAGCCGCAGGGCGAGGCGCGGCCCGAGTGGGAGGTCTTCACGGCGCTGCTGCGGAAGATCGAGGAGCGGGCCGCCGCGAGGGAGATGGACTCGTTCGTGGATCGGACGGGCCGGACGCAGCGCTACGCGGATCTCGGCGACCGCATGACGATGGACGGGCACCTGGAAGACCACGAGGACGTGGTGCGCGAGCTCGTCCGGATCTCCGAGGCGACCGGCACCTTTCCGAAGGGGTTCGACTACGACGCGCTGCGCGAGCAGGGGCAGGTGCGGGTGACCGGCATCGGGAAGGGATTCGTGGGACACGCCGCCGCCAACGAGGTGGACCCGGGGCGGCCCTTCTACTCGCTGCGCTGGCACGTCGAGGACAAGCGGATCTATCCGACGTACGCCCGCCGGGCGCAGTTCTACATCGACCACGAGTGGTTCCTGGAGGCGGGCGAGGCGCTCCCGACGCACAAGGAGACGCCTCCCATCGGCGGGCTGCACCCGTTCCGACTGGTCAGCGGGCACGTCCGCGGGAGCGTCCACTCGCTCCACGCCGCCAACCCCCACTTCCTGCGCCTGCACCGGGGTCAGCCCGTCCTCTTCGTGAACGACGGGGTGGCGGCCGGCCTGGGCATCGAAGACGGCGAGACCGTCCGCGTGTTCAACGACCTCGACGAGGTGGAGATCATGGTCTCGACCTCGGCCGCCGTGGGACCCGACCAGGTCGTCGTCTACATGTGGGAGCCCTTCCAGTTCAAGGGATGGAAATCCCACGACGCCCTGCTGATCGGCATGCCGAAGGCGATCCAGCTGGCCGGAGGCTACGGCCAGCTCAGCTACCAGGTCACGTCCGGCTCCCCCTCCCCCTCCAGCGACCGGGGACTGCGCGTGAGCATCGCGAAGCTCGATCCGGCGCCGTCCGCGGCGCGGGCTGCGGACGCGGGGACGCGAGCGTGAGCGCCCAGATCCCGAGCAAGCAGGAGCTCAAGTCCTCCCAGCGCCAGCTCGCGACCGTGATCGACCTGAACAAGTGCATGGGCTGCCAGACCTGCACCGTCGCCTGCAAGAATCTCTGGACCCAGCGCCCCGGCACCGAGCCCATGCGCTGGGCCAGCGTCGCCACGTGCCCGGGCCGCGGCTACCCGAGGGACTGGGAGGAGAAGGGCGGCGGCTTCGACGAGCGGGGCGTCCCCCGCCAGGGGCGGCTCACGACGCTCGTGGACTGCGGCGACAGCTTCGAGTTCAACCACGACGAGGTGTTCTCGCGGGGCGGCGGCCCGCAGCGGAAGCTCGAGCCGAGATCCGCGTCCGGCGAGACCCCGACCTGGGGCTACAACTGGGACGAGGACCAGGGGAAGGGAACCTGGCCGAACGCCTACTTCTTCTACATGCCGCGGAAGTGCAATCACTGCAGCAACGCCCCCTGTATCGACGCCTGCGCGCGCAACGCGATCGAGAAACGCGACGACGGGATCGTGGTGATCGACCAGGAGCGCTGCGTCGGCCACCGCCACTGCATCGAGGCCTGTCCCTACTCGATGATCTACTTCAACCCGGTCACGCAGACCAG
>JAOTUO010000047.1 GCA_029863845.1 Myxococcales bacterium | reverse complement strand
CCATCAGCCAACCGCCGGTGAAGGCGTCGAACTGCTTCTCGTCCATCCGCTTGATCATGAGGCTCCACTCGACGCTCTCGATGCCCATCCGCACGCCGATCGCGAGGAGATCGTCCCGGAAGATCTCCATGGCGGATTGGATCTCGGGCCGTCCCGAAACCGTCAGCATGGTGAACTCGAAGGGCGTGCGGGTTGCGTCGTCGTCGTCCGGGCCGAGGTCCCGGTCCAGGAGCCCGTCGCCGTCCGTGTCCTCCCAGCCCGCCGCCGCCAGCAGCACCCGAGCGCCCTCGAGGTCGAAGGCCAGCGCATCCACGTCCGGATCGTTGTCGGGGCTCGTCGGGAGGAACGGACCCGTGGCGAGGTCCGCCAGGCCCACGTAGACGTTCTCGATGATCCCCTCCCGGTTGAGAGCCAGCGTCATCGCGCGGCGCACCCGCTTGTCGGCGAAGATCGGCTTGTCTGCGTTCCAGCCCAGGTAGTTGTAGGCGGGGCGCAGGTGCGGCTCGCAGCGGATGTCGCCGTTGCGAAAGGGGCTGCCGGCGGCGCGCGGGGGGGCCGGCACGCCCTGCCAGCGCAGGATCTCCTCGCGATACTGGCTCGGCAGGAGCTGGCCGACGCTCAGCTCCCGCGCCTTCAGCTTCAGCAGGCCGTGGCTCGGATCGGTGAAGATCGGATAGACGATCTCGCGGATCGGCGGGCTGGGCCCGTGGTAGGCCTCGTTGCGCACCAGACGGATCTGTGCGCCCGGCTCGTAGGACGCCATCCGGTACGGGCCCGTCCCGACGAAGCCCTTGTTGTTGTACCAGTGCTGGTTGAACTTCAGGCCCAGCGTCGCGTCCGGAATGCGAGTCCCGTCCTCCTCGTAGGCGAACAGGAACTCGGGGATCGGAGCGATGCCGAGGGTCGACTCGACGTTCAGGTAGAGCTTCTTCTTCCAGCGCACGACGAAGGTGTGGTCGTCGATCGCCTGCCAGCTCTCGAGCTCCGCGTAGTAGTTCTTGAGCGCGCCGTTCTGCACCTGGGGATTCAGGATCATGTCGAGCGTGAACGCGAGGTCCCGGGCGCTGAGCTCGTGCTCGCCGCGCAGCCACGCGTACTTCGGATCGTCCAGGTCGACGCCGCTCGGCGAGTGCCACTTCAGGCCCGGCCGCAGGTAGACCGTGAACTCCCTGGCGTCGTCGCTGACCTCGATCCGCCAGGCGAGGTCCCCGTACCAACGATCCGGGTCCGTCCAGCGCATGCGATCGGCGACGGACGAGCCGACGTAGTTCGCGATCAGGTTGCTGAGGTAGGCGGAGTTCTCGATGATCGGATTGAAGCCCTTGGGGTCTCCCGTGCTCCAGCCCCGGATGAGCGTGCCGTCGCGCTTCGCCTCCGCCCCCGGCCAGGAGAAGTCGTCGGGCTCGAGGAAGTTGGCGATCTCGGGATGGAGCACGTCGATGGCGGCCGCGGCGGGTCGACGCTCCGCCCCGGTCGCTTGGAGATTCCCGCTGCGGATCTCGCCGATCAAGCGCTCGACCCGGTTCGCCAGGCGATCGTTCGCGTCGCCGAGGCTGCGCAGCTGGCGGCTCTGGAGGATGAAGCGCTCCTCCAGGTTGTCGACCTGGAACACCAGCACGGCCATCCCGACCAGGACCAGCCCGAGCCCCAACAGAAGGCCGTACCCGAACGGCCCGTTCCTGGGCATGGCGGCAGCCTAGCCCGGACCCGGCTGCCGCAGCACGAAGACGCCGTCGGGAAGCTCGGGGTTGATCTCGACGTCCCGGAACGAGATCTCGGCGCGGGTGTTCCCCGCACGCACATCGATGGAGATCTTGTGCGCGAAGGGGGCGCCCCCCACCAGCTCGTAGTCGTCGAAGCGGGCTCGCCAGATCTCTCGCCCGTCGGCCTCGCGCGCCTCGACGTCGCGCAGCCGGGCTTCGGCGTCGAAGACGACCCGCCGCCGCACGGCGCCGCCGGCGTCGGCCAGGTCGATCCGGATCCCGCCGCCGGCCGCCCGCTCGGCCCCGATCACGCGGAGCGCAGCGCCCGGCATCGGAACGCCGAGCAGCAGATCCACGGCCTGCTCGGGGGTGAGCGCGAGGTGGGCGACCTCCCAGAGCAGACCCGGATGGACGGCGCCGGACTCGAAGCCGCCGTCCCCGGCGCGGAAGAGCTCGAAGCGGTCGCCGTCGGTCACGAGCACCGCCAGCGTCTGGCCGAGGAAGCCGAGGATCTCCACGCGCAGGCGCGCGGGCCGCTCCACCACCAGCACCTGCTTCCCGCGGAATTGCACCGCGTCGGCGTCGACGGCCACGCGGGCGATCCCCCGCAGCGCGCGGCGCTGCTCGGCGAGATCGGCCCAGCGGGCCAGGAACGCGTCCGGGCGCGGGTCGTCGGGCGGAAGCGGGGCCGCGGGCACGACGCTTCGGCAGGCGCTCGCGAGCAGCAGCCAGGCGACGAGCGCCGCCGCGCGCGGCACCGCTACCGGAGCTCTCGCTGGAGGCTCTCGAGCTTCTCGAACAGGTTCGGCTGCTCTTCCTCCCGGGGCTTCATCTGCGAGGCTTCTTCGAAGCGTTCGAGCGCCAGCCCCTTCTCGTCCAGCAGCAGGTAGGTGTCGCCCAGGTGCTCGGAGACGACGGGGTCGCCCCCCGTCAAATGCTCGGCGCGCTTCAGCTCCTCCAGCGCGCGCTCGATGTACGCCCTCGCCTCCCGGTTGCGGCCGCTCGCGACGAGGGGCCGGGCGCGCATGTAGTACACCCAGCCGAGGCTGTCGACGATGTAGCCGTCGTCGGGCCGCAGCTCGATCGCGCGCAGGATCATCGTCTCGGCCTCGTCGAGGTTGACGCCCCTCTCCGCCCACGTGTAGCCGACGTAGTTCAGCGCGCTGGCGTTGTCCGGATTCGCTTCGAGGGCGCGCTGCATGTATTGCACGGCCTCGTCGATGCGCTTGGCCTCGCCGTAGACGACCCCGAGGTTGTAGTACACCTCGTCGTCGCCCGACCCGCCGTCCAGCATGGCCTCGAGGTGGTCGATCGCCCCGTCGAAATCGCCGCTCTTGGCCAGCAGCGAGGCCTTGTACAGGTCGAGCTCACGGGAGGGCTCCACGGCGATCACGTTCTCGATTTCCGCCAGCGCGCCCGCGTAGTCGTCCCGGCCCTCGCGGATCGCCGCGATCTGCCTGCGCGCGTCGACGTAGCGCTGGTGATCGCTGGAGATCCGTGCGAACGCTTCGACGGCGCCGTCGTCGTCGCCGCTGCGGCGCCGCACGATTCCGAGGAAGAAGGCGATCTCGTCCTCCTTCGGACTGACCTCGAGCACCCGCTCGAAGCGCAGCGCGGCCTCGTCGAACTTCCGATCCTCGTACTTGAGGAATCCGAGCCGCAAGACGCTGTGCATGTCGTCGGGGTAGTACTGCTCGATCTTCTCGAACACGGCGATCGCGCTCGCCAGATCGTTCTCGGCCAGATAGACCTCGCCGAGTGCGATCAACGTCGCCTGGTGCCGGGGATACCGATCGAGCACCTCCTCGTAGAGGGAGATCTGGGCGGCCCGGTCGCCGCGCTTGCCCAGCGAACGCGCCAGCGCGTCGTAGATGCGCAAGTTGCCGGGGTCCCGCTCCAGCGCGTCGCGCAGGGCGCGCTCGGCGTCGTCCACCCGGCCGAGCGCCTGGTAGGCGTTGGCCAGCGCCACGCGGGCGCGCAGCGATTCCGGAGCCTGCTCCACCCACCACTCGGCGGTCTCCAGCGCCTCGGCCGGGCGCTCGCTGCCGAGATAGATCTGATAGAGCAGGGACGCCGCCATCGGGTCGATCGGCTCGCCGGAATCGTCGAGGAGCACCTTTTCGGCCGCGTCCGGGTCGCGCCGCAGGCGGTAGATCTGGCCCAGGAACAGCCGAGTGGGCTGGTCATCGGGGTCGAGCTCGAAGGCCCGGTACGCGTGGTGAAGGGAGTCCTCCAGGCGGTTGGTCATCGCCAGCGACTCGGCCACCTTGCGGTGCAGGTACGCCGACTCCTCATCCTTGGCGACCGCGCGCTCGTAGGCCGCCGTGGCGTCGGCCAGGCGCCCCTCGCTGCGCGCGATCTGCGCCACGATCACGTCGTACTCGGGGGGCGCGTCGGGCCGGATCACGTCGTTCGGCGCCACCCCTCCTCCCGCGAGGAGCCCCGGCGCCGTCACCGCGCAGCCGACGAGGCCGAGCGCCCCCGCGAGGAGGGCCACGAGCGGGATTCGGAGCTTGCCGGCCGCTGTCATGTCGACCCTAGAATGCATCGCTCATCGTCCCGCCGTCCACCCCGGCTGAGTGCCGTCCCGCTCCGCTACCCACGCTTGTCGAGGTAGCCGAGGAGATCCTCCACGCTCTCTTCGACCGATTTCGTGTTCGTATCGAGCACCAGCTCCGGGCTCACGGGAGCCTCGTAGGGCGCGGAGATGCCCGTGAACTCGGGGATCTCGCCGGCCCTGGCCTTCTTGTACAGGCCCTTCACGTCGCGCGATTCGCAGGTCTCGAGGGTCGCGTCGACGTGCACCTCGACGAAGTCGCCCTCTGCCATGATCGCGCGCGCTCCGTCGCGATCCGCGCGATACGGCGAGATGAAGGACGTGATCACGATGACGCCGGCGTCGGTGAAGAGCCGGGCGACCTCTCCGATCCGCCGGATGTTCTCGGTGCGGTCCTCGGGAGAGAAGCCAAGGTTGCGATTCAGGCCGTGCCGGACGTTGTCGCCGTCCAGGACATAGGCGAGGCGACCGCGCCCGACCAGCGCGGCCTCGGCCGCGACGGCGATCGTCGACTTGCCCGAGCCCGAGAGCCCCGTCAGCCAGACCGTGACGCCCCGCTGACCCAGCAGGCGTTCCCGGTCGGCGCGCTCGATGTGTCCGGCGTGCCAGGTGATGTTCGTGCTGCGGGTAGAACTCAACGCGATCCTCCTTTCCGGTTTCCGTGCCGATCGCCGCTCCCGTCGCTCCGGCGAGAGGTCCACGCAGCGGCGACCGGCGGCGGCAGCCGGGCGAGAGTAGCGCGCGTCCTCGCGGATCAGCCGTCCGATCGGCGCCGCCCGCCCCCCGGGCGGCCCCCGGCGCGCTTCTCCCGCTGCTCCCGGACCTGCGCGATCACCTGGTCGGCCACCCACTCGATCTCTTCCCGCGTGTTTCCGCGGCCCAGGCCGAAGCGCAGCGACGCCCGCGCCAGCGCCTCGGACAGGCCGATGGCACGCAGCACGTGGCTGGGCTCGGGGCGGGCGGAGGAGCAGGCGGAGCCGGAGGAGAGTGCGACGTCGCGGAGCGACGCGATCACCGCGTCGGCCTCTGCGCCGGGAAACGCGACGTTGAGGTTGCCCGGCAGGCGCTGCTCCGGGTCTCCGTTGAGACGCAGATCGTCGAGGCCCGCCTGGAGGCGGGTCCACAGCTCGTCCCGCAGCGCCCGCAGGCGGGCGGCCTCCGCTTCGAGGTCGTGCAGGCACAGGTCGACCGCCTCCGCGAAGCCCACGATGAGCGCCAGAGGCAGCGTTCCCGAGCGGTGGCCCCACTCGTGGCCTCCCCCGTGAAAGAGCGGCTCGAGACGGATGCGGGGCCGGCGCCGGCGGATGTAGAGCGCGCCCACGCCGGGGGGGCCGTAGAGCTTGTGCGCGCACATCGACAGCAGGTCGACCCCCGACGCCTCGACGTCGACCGGGACCTTGCCAACCGCCTGCGCGGCGTCGGTGTGGAACAGCACGTCGCGCTCGCGGCAGATGCCGCCGATGGCCGCCAGGGGTTGCAGCACCCCGATCTCGCTGTTGGCGGCCATGACGGACACGAGCAGCGTCCGGTCCCCGATCGCCCTGCGGACGTCGTCGGGGTCGACGAGGCCCGAGCGGCCGACGGGAAGGACGGTCACCCGGAAGCCCTCCCGCTCGAGCGCCCCGCAGCTCTCCAGCACGGCCGAGTGCTCGGTCGCAACCGTGATCAGGTGGTCGCGCCGGGTCCGGTAGGCACGCGCGACCCCCTTGAGCGCCAGGTTGTCGCTCTCCGTGGTTCCGCTCGTGAACACGATTTCGCGGGGCTCGTGGGCGCCGATGGCCGCCGCCAGCCGCTCGCGCGCCTGTTCGACGGCCGCCTCCGCGCGCCACCCGAAGACGTGGCTCGCGCTCGCCGCGTTGCCGAAGCGCTCGGTGAAGTAGGGCCGCATCGCGTCGAGCACGCGCGGATCGGTGGGTGTGGTCGCGTGGTGGTCGAGATAGATCGGGAAGTTCAGCCCCACTCAGGCGCCGAACGATTCCCCGCAGCCGCAGGTGCTCTTGGCGTTCGGATTGACCATCTTGAAGCCGGACTCCTGGAGGGTGTCCACGAAGTCGAGTGTCGTCCCGACGAGGTAGAGCGCGCTCTTCTCGTCGACGAGCACCCGGATTCCGCCCACCTCGACCTCGGTGTCGTGCTCGTCGATCCGGTCGTCGAAGGCCAGCTCGTAGCGCAGCCCGGAGCAGCCGCCGCCGATGACCTTCATGCGCAGGCCGTGGGTCCCGATCTTGCCCTCTTTGACGAGCAGGTCCTGGATCCGCTCGGCGGCGGATTCCGTGACTTCGATCAGGGCCATGGGGCAGGCCTCCGCGGTCCAAGGGACCGCCGTTTCTGGACTCCTATAGGATAGGAGCGCCCGTCCCGGAGTCAACGCGGGGGGGTGCGCTTCCCTGTGTCATCGGCAGCCGGAGCGCGCAGCCACAGGAAGATTTCCCGATTCCCCTTGGGGCCTGCCAGTCGGCTCGCCGCCTGGCCGCCGAAGCGATAGCCGAGCTCCTCGGCGCAGGCGCGCACGGCGGCGACCGCGGAGGCCCGCAGCGCGTCGTCGCGCACGACACCGCCCTTGCCGACCTCGTCTCGTCCCACCTCGAACTGGGGCTTGACCAGCACCAGCAGCTCGCCGCGCGGCGCCAGCTCGCGCAGACGCGGCAGCAACAGACGCGCCGAGATGAAGGAGACGTCGACGGTGACGAGGTCGATCCCCTCGGGCACCGCCTCGCGCGAGAGCCTGCGCGCGTTCGTCCGTTCGAGCGCACGCACCCGCGGGTCGTCGCGCAGGCGGGGAGCCAGCTGTCCGTAGCCCACGTCCACCGCCGTGACCTGGCGCGCTCCCGCCCCGAGCAGGCAGTCCGTGAAGCCCCCCGTCGAGGCGCCCACGTCCAGGCACACGCGACCGGCCGGATCGATACCGAGGTCCGCCAGCGCACCCGCGAGCTTGTCGCCACCGCGCGACACGTAGCGGCGTTCCTCGCCCCGGAGACGCACGCGGGCGCCGGCGGCGACGCGGAGGCCAGGCTTGTCGCGAGGAGCGTCGTCGACGAGTACGCGCCCCGTCCGGATCAGCGCCTGGGCGCGGCTGCGCGAATCGGCCAGCCCCTCCGCGACGAGCCGCTCGTCGAGCCGCTGCCCCTTCGGGCCTTTCAATCCGAGGGTCGTTCGTCGCCGGCCGGCTGCGAGGCCACCCGGCGGCCTTCGAGCAGGGACGTGACGGCCCGGGCAATGCCCGCGCTGTCGAGCCCCAGGGAGGCGAGGATCCGCGCCGGGTCGCCGTGCTCGATGAGACGGTCGGGAATGCCGAGGCAGCGGGCGGGCACGCACACACCAGCCTCCGCGAGCGCTTCGAGCACGGCCGAACCGAACCCGCCGGCGGCGCTGTGCTCCTCCACCGTCACGAGCGCGCCACAGCGCCGCGCCAGCGCCGCGATGCGCTCCGCGTCCAGCGGCTTGGCGAAGCGCGCGTTCAGGACCGCGACCGAGATTCCCTGGGCGGCCAGCTCTCCCGCCGCCTCGAGGGCCGGGTGCACCAGCGTCCCCAGCGCCACCACCAGGGCGTCGTCGCCGTCTCGCAGCAACTCGGCTTCGCCCACGCTCACCGACTTGATCTCGGGGTCGAGGGGCACCCCGAAGCCCGTTCCGCGCGGGTAGCGAATCGCCGCGGGACCCGGGTACTCGACGGCCGTGCGCAGCATGTGCTGCAGCTCGTTCTCGTCCTTGGGCGCCATCACCACGATGTTGGGCAGCGTGCGCAGGTAGGCGCAGTCGTAGAAGCCCTGGTGGGTGGCACCGTCGGCCCCGACCACGCCGGCGCGGTCCATGGCGAAGGTCACGTCCAGGTTCTGGATGCAGACGTCGTGCACGACCTGGTCGTACGCGCGCTGGAGGAAGGTGGAGTAGATCGCCGCCACCGGCTTCATGCCCTCGGTCGCGAGCCCGGCCGCGAAGGTCACCGCGTGCTGCTCCGCGATGCCCACGTCGTAGAAGCGCTCCGGAAAGACCCGCGCGAAGCGGTCGAGGCCGGTGCCGTCGGCCATGGCCGCGGTGATGCCCACGATCCGGTCGTCCTCGCGGGCCAGGCGGATGAGCGCGTCGGCAAAGACGTTCTGGTACTTGGGCGGGCCCGGCTTCGAGGGCGGGAAGCGGCCCGACTCGACCTCGAAGGCCCCCACGCCGTGGTACTTGAAGGGATCCTGCTGAGCCGGCTCGTACCCGTAGCCCTTGGCCGTGAGGGCGTGCACCAGGATCGGCCCCTCACCCTTCGCGACCATCTGCTTCACGTTGTCGAAGGTCTCGAGCAGGACGTCGATGCGGTGGCCCTGAATGGGCCCGACGTAGCGGAAGCCGAAGGCCTCGAACAGCAGCCCCGGCGAGAAGAACACCTTCACCGACTCTTCGGCCTTCTGCGCCCAGTGCAGCATGTCACCGGGGAGCGACTCCAGGAACTCCTTCGCCCAGCCCTTGATGGTGCGCACCATCGGCTTCGAGAACTTGCGCGAGAGAAAGTCGGACAGGGCGCCGACGTTGGCCGAGATCGACATCTCGTTGTCGTTGAGCACCACCACGAGGTTGCCCTGGCCGAGATGCCCCGCCTGGTTCAACGCCTCGAAGGCCATGCCGCAGGTCATGCCGCCGTCCCCGATCAGCGCGATCGCGCAGTGGTCGCGGCCCTGGTGCTGCATCGCCCGGGCCATGCCCAGGGCGGCGGAGATGGAGGTGCCGGCGTGGCCGGCCCCGAACTGGTCGTAGGGCGACTCGGAGCGGCGGAGGAACTTGGCGATCCCGCCCTCCCGGCCGATCCGGTCGAACGCCTCGCGCCGTCCGGTCAGCATCTTGTGTCCGTAGCCCTGGTGGCCGACGTCGAGCACCAGGCGGTCGCGGGGCGTGTCGAAGACGGCGTGGATGGCGGTCAGAAGCTCGACGGCGCCGAGGCTCGAGGCCAGGTGTCCGCCCGTGCGCGACACGCGCTGGATGATCTCCTCGCGGAGCTCCTCGGCGACGCGCTTGACGTCCTCGCGGGGGAGCTTGCGCAGGTCCTCCGGCGAGTGGATTCCGGGCAGCAGCGGCTCCTGGCTCATTCGCCCCTCCGGACCGCGAAGCGCGCGAGCTCGCGCAACGGCTCGGCCCTGTCGCCGAGAGTGTCGATCGCTCGCAGAGCGGTGTCCAGCAGCGCCTCGGCGCGGGCGCGGGCCGCCTCGCGCCCCACCGCCCGCACCAGCGAGCAGCCGTCGTCCTCATCCTCGTCGAGCAGGTCGTCGGCGATCTGGAACGCCACGCCGACGGCTTCGCCGAAGCGTCGCAGCCGTTCGAGGGTAGCAGCGTCGGCGCCGCCCAGGCGTGCTCCCCCCACCACAGAGGCGGCGATCAGGGCCGCCGATTTGCGCGCGTGCACCGACTCGATGCGCAGCGGGTCGGCTTCGTTCGGGTCGAACTCGAGGTCGTCCGCCTGGCCGCCCACGAGCCGCGAGGCGCCGGCCGCTTCGGCGAGGTCGCGGATGACGCCGAGCAGGCACTCGGCGGAGCCGTCGCTTTCCTCGCGCGCCAACACGGCGAAGGCCGCCGCGAGCAGTGCGTCGCCGGCGAGCACCGCGATGGCTTCGCCGAAGGCCACGTGCACGGTCGGTCGCCCGCGCCGCTCGTCGTCGTCGTCCATGCAGGGAAGGTCGTCGTGCACGAGGGAGTAGGTGTGGACGAGCTCGACGGCAGCGGCCACCGGGAGCGCCCGCTCCGGCGGAGCCCCGACGGCCTCGGCCGCCGCCAGGGCCAGGGCCGGACGCAGACGCTTGCCGCCGGGAAACAGCAGATGACGCATCGCCGCGTGCAGCCGCTGGGGCGCATCCCTCGCGGGCGGAACCGCCGCCTCGAGCGCGCGTTCGACCCGCGGCGCGCGCTCTGCGAGATACCCCTGAACGTCCACTAATCCGGCTCCCGGGACTCCTCGAAGGGGCGAGCGGTCCACTGCTCGCCGTCGCGCACGAGCACCTCGATGCGCCGCTCCGCCTGCTCGAGCTGCTCGGCGCACCGGCGCGACAGGGCCACGCCGGCCTCGAAGGCGGCAAGCGCCGCCTCCAGCTCGAGCTCCCCGTCCTCGAGACGCGCCACGATCGACTCCAGGCGCTCGAGTGCTGCTTCGAAGGAAAGATCGTCCAGGCCCGCGACCGGATCGGAATCGGCGGGCGGGGCGGAGGGGGGGGCATCGTGCATTCGCTTGCGAGCCTCCCGGACACGTGCTGATGCGCGGATGCTACCCGCGGCCCGCAGAGGCGTCAAACGCGGATCTCCGTCGAAAGCCGCGATTTCAAAGGAGGTTTCGGGATGTCACGGTTTCGGGAGTGGGCGCGTGGAGGCCACGGTGGCCTCGACCTCCGCCTCGGCGACGCGGATGGCCAGCGGATCGCCCGGCGCCACCTGATCGGCCCGGCGCACGATGACGCCGTCCCGGGCTCGGCGCACGAGGCCGTAGCCCCGAGCCAGGACGGCGAGCGGCGAGAGCGCGTCCAGGCGCCCTGTGACCGCGCCGAGCGCCGAGCGCCCGGCCGCCAGGCGCGCCGCGGCGGCGCGCTCGAGCGTACGCACCGCGGCCTGGAACCGGGCCCGCTGCGCCTCCAGTCGCGCCGTGGGCGCGTGGGCGCGAAGCGCCTGCCGCTGGCGTTCGAGGCGCAGCCGCAGGCGCTCGAGCAAGCCCGCGGCCGCCTGCGCCAGCCGCCGCGCGTCGCGCGCGAGAGCGGCGCCCAGGGCCGCGCGATCGGGCAGCGCGAGCTCCGCCGCTGCCGAGGGGGTGGGTGCGCGCACGTCGGCCGCGAGGTCCGCGATGGTGACGTCCACCTCGTGCCCGACGCCGCTCACCACCGGCACCGGCGCGCGAACGACGGCACGCGCGACCGTCTCCGTGTTGAAGGGCTGGAGGTCTTCGATCGAGCCGCCGCCCCGCACCAGCAGGATCACGTCGACGCCGCCCCGCTCGCCGAGCGCGTCGAGGGCGGCCGCCACCTCGTCCTCGGCACCCGGCCCCTGAACCCGCGTCGGCGCGATGAGCAGCGGCGTCGCCGGGAAGCGCCGACCGGTCACCTCGATCACGTCGCGCAGGGCAGCCCCGGAGGCCGAGGTGACGATGCCGATGCGGCCCGGCAGCGGCGGCAGCCGCCGCTTGCGCGCGGGGTCGAAGAGCCCTTCGGCCTCCAGCCGGCGCCGGAGCTGCTCGAAGGCGAGCTGGAGAGCCCCGCGCCCGCGCGGCTCGAGCCGACGCACGATGAGCTGCAAATCCCCGCGCGGCTCGTAGACGACGACCTCGCCGTAGGCCAGCACCTCGAGGCCGTCTTCGGGCTCGAACGCGAGCCCCCGCGCAGAGCCGCGGAACAGCACGGCCCGGAGCTGCCCGCCGTCGCCCTTCAAGCGGAAGTAGAGGTGACCCGAGCTGGGTCGGCGCAGGTCGCTCAGCTCGCCGGCGACCCAGAGACCTCCGACGCGCTCCTCCAGAAGCGCGTTCACGCCGCGCAGAACGTCCCGGACCGTGTAGACCGGCGGGCCTTCGGCGACGCGCTCGGGGAGCCCGGACATGAGACCCCGCTCCGTGGACGGAGGAAACGTCAGCGCGTCGGGTCGGTCGCGCGCGCCTGCATGGGTGCTGTCTCGCGCTCCTGCCGCAGTCGCTCGAAGTAGGTCCAGCTCTTCAGGACTTCGAGGGCGCGCGATAGCTGGACGTCCGAGCCCGCAGCCTCCTCCGTCGAGGGCGCGTCCTCCTCGGCCCCGCTGTCGGGATCCGCCTCTTCCTGGGTGAAGTGGTTCTCGAGGTCGCTCTCGCGGATGTGTCGCGGCCCGGGGTGACTGGCGACGGACGCGGCCTGGGCCGCAGACTCGACGACGATGTCCGGCCCAATCCCGACCTCCTGGATCGAGCGCCCCTTCGGGGTGTAGTAGAGCGCCGTGGTCAGCCGCAGCGCGCGCCCGCCTTCCAGGGGATAGACCGTCTGCACGGATCCCTTGCCGAAGGTCTTCACCCCGATCACCAGCGCGCGCTGCTGGTCCTGCAAAGCGCCCGCCACGATCTCCGACGCGCTCGCCGTGCCCTCGTTCACGAGGATCGCGATGGGATACCCGGGCTCGGTACCCTCGAACGTCGCGCGGAACTCCTGGCGCTCACTCTCGACGCGCCCCTGCGTGTAGACGACGAGGCCGTCCTCCAGCCACGCGTCGGCGACCTCGACCGCCTGGTCGAGGAGCCCGCCGGGGTTGTCGCGCAGATCGAGGACCAGGCCCGCGAGGGGCCCCTCGGCCTCCTGGTGGAGGCGCCGGAGCGTGCGCTCGAGATCGCGGATCGTGCGCTCCTGGAAGGCGCGGATGCGAACGTAGCCGTAGCCGGGCTCGAGCAGGCGGCCGCTGACGGAGACGACCTTCACGACATCGCGCTCGATGGTGAAGGGCCGCGGCTTGTCGAAACCCGGGCGGAAGATCTCGATCGTGATCTCCGTCCCCTTGCGCCCGCGCATCAGCCCCACCGCTTCGAAGAGCGTCATGTTCTTGCTGCTGCGGCACGGCTCGGTCCAGTCTTCGGGCGGCTCCGTCGGACAGACGCTGACGATCTGGTCGTGGGAGCGGATCCCGGCACGGGCCGCGGGCGTGCCGTCGATCGGCGACACCACCTCGATGTAACCATCCTTGCGCTTGGTGATCTCGATCCCGAGGCCGTGGAACTCGCCCCTCGTGTCGACCTGCATCTCCTTGTAGGCGTCGCGGTCGAGGTAGGACGAGTGGGGATCGAGCTCCTGGAGCATGCCGTTGACGGCGCCGCGCAGGAGCTTCTGGTCCTCGACGGGCTCGACGTAGTGGCGCCGCACGTGGGTGAGCACGCTGGTGAACACATTCAGGTCGTCGTAGCGCGTGGCCGCGCCGCTGCCGACGCTGCCGGCGAGGCCGCCTGCAACAACGGCTGCGACGATCGCGGCCAGGAACGTGATCACGACACGAGTCCGGTTGCGCTGCATGGGTTTTCCGCTGGCTCCCGCCCGGTTCAATGAGCCCAACTCCGCGGATCCTGGGGCATCTCCGCGCATCCTCGGGCGATTCTCGACCGGGATTTCGGCGACACGCGCCGATGGCTTGACGACCCTCATTCTAACGCGCTTCGCGCGCCGCGAGCCAGCGGCGGGGATCCACCGGCTGCCCGCCGCGACGGATCTCGAAGTAGAGCCGAGGCCCCGCGAGCGACCCCGTCTCGCCGACGCTGCCGATCACCTGGCCGGCGGCCACGGCCTGGCCCACCGCGACGTCGATCGCGTCGAGATGCCCCGAGACCGTGTAGTACTGATCGCCGTGGTCGAGGATCACGAGGCGTCCGTAGCCCCGGAACCAGCCCGCGAAGCCCACGCGCCCCCGCGCCACCGCGCGCACCGGCGCCCCGAGCGGGGCGGCGAACTCCACGCCCTTGCGGTAGGTCTCGGTCTGGAACTCGCGGTCGACCACCCGGCCGAACGGGCTCACGATGGACGCCGCCACGGGGGGCTCGAGCGTCCCGCGCAGCGACGCGAACGCGGACTCCGGCGCGGCGGCCGGGGATTGCCGGGGCGAGCGCCCCATCCCGGCCAGCATCTCCTCGAGCGCCCGGGCGGCGGTCTCGAGCTCCACGAGGGCCGCGCGCTCGCGCGCCCGGTCTCCGTGGACGCGCGCCGCCAGGCGCTGCTTCGCGGCTCGCTCGGCGCCCAGCTGCGCGGAGCGCTCGCGGAGCCGGGCCGCGGCCTCGTCGTTGCGGAGCGAGGCCTCGCGAGCCCGGCTCTCGGCGCGCACCAGGGCCTCCGACTCGGAGCGGTGGCGCGCCAGCAGCTGTCCGTCGTGGGCGAGCAGCAGCCGGAGCGCGTAGACGCGCGACAGGAACTCCCTCAGGGTCTCCGCCGAGAAGAGGGTGCGGACCGTTCCCAGCTCTCCGGCACGGTAGAGCGCTGCGGCGCGCACGGACATGGCGCGCCGGACCGCCTCGAGGCGGGCGGAGATTTCGGCCGCCTCGATCTCGATCTCGGCCAGAAGGTCGCGCGCCTGCTGCGCCCGATGGGCCGCGCGGGAGACCTCTTGCGTCAGGCCGGAGATCGAGCGATCGAGGGCATCGAGGGCATCGAGCAGGCCGCGCTCCTCGCTGCCGTAGGTGGCGACTCGCTCGCGGCTCTCGAGGATGGTCTCCCGCAGGCGCCGGAGATCCGCCTCCCGATCCGCCGCCGCCGGTCGCGCCAGACCCGCGCCCAGCAAGAGCGCGACCGCGACGCCCAGGCCGCGCTTCACGCCCTCCACCCGCCGGACAGGGCGGCCACGGACCCGAACAGGCCGAGGCTCGCCCCGCCGCCCACCAACGCCGCCGCCTCGGCGCCGGAGAAGAAGCGCGGCGCGACTCCGCCCAGCAGGAACTCGAGCCCGAACTCGAAGCCCGGCAGCACGAGGTGGAAGATTCCCAGCAGCAGCACCAGGGCGGCCGCACCGCCCGCCGCCCCCTGGACCAGTCCCTCCAGCAGGAACGGAACCGCCACGAAGGCGCGGCTCGCTCCCACCAGCGCCAGGATCTCGATCTCGTCGTCACGGGCGAGGACGGCGAGGCGGATGGTGTTCGCCACGATCAACAGCGTCGCCAGCGCGAGGATGACGCCGAGGCCGATCCCCACGCCGCGGATCAGCGCGACGGCGCGCAGGTACCCCTCGACCCAGTCCTGCCCCGAGGCCAGATCCGCGACGCCCGGCAGGCCGTCGAGCGACTCCACGACGATGCGCAGCCCGTCCGAGGTCCGCCGCGCCGGCGCGAGCGTGATCTCGAGCGACGCCGGCAGCGGGTTCTCGTCGAGCCCCTCGAGCAGAGCGGCGCCGCGTCCCACGCCGGCCCGGAAGCGCTCCAGCGCCTCCTCCTTCGACACCATGCGCACGTGCTCCACGCCCTCGACGGTCGTGACGAGCTCGACCAGTGCGCGCTGGTCCTCGGCGGCGAGCGCGTCGTCCAGATACGCCGTCACGTAGAGGTCGTCGCCGAAGCGGTCGAGCAGGCCCTCCATGTTCCCCAGCAGCAGCATGAACGCCCCGACCAGCACCAGGCTCACGCCGATCGTGATCACCGCGATCGCGCTGGTGATGGGGCTCGAGCGCAGGCCGCGCAGCGCGGTGCGGGTGAAGTACCCGAGCTGGACGAGGCTGCGACTCACGCCGGCGCACCCGGGGGCAGCGAGTCCTCGACGACACCGCCGCCGTCGAGCCGGACCGCGCGCTTTCCGTAGCGGCTCACCAGGGACAGCTCGTGCGTGGCGACGATCACCGTCGTTCCGCGCGTCGCCGCGCTGGCGATGAGGTCCATGATGTCGAGCGTGAGGTCGGGGTCGAGATTGCCGGTCGGCTCATCGGCGAGCAGGATCTCCGGCTCGTTCACGAGCGCGCGGGCGATGGCGATCCGCTGCTGCTCGCCCCCCGAGAGCGACAGCGGGTGGTGATAGCGGCGGTGCTGCAGACCGAGCTGCTTGAGGATGGCGAAGACCTTCTGCCGCACGGCGCGCCGGGGCGTCCCGACCACGTCGAGGGAGAGGGCGACGTTCTCCTCCACGGTTCGCCGCGGGAGCAGCTTGAAGTCCTGGAACACGACCCCGATGCGCCGGCGCAGCAGCGGAACAGCCGTCCGCCCCAGGCGCGCGATGTTGCGCCCGAGCACGACGATCTGCCCCTCGCTGGGCTGTTCGGCGGAGAACAACAGCTTGAGCAGCGTCGTCTTGCCGGCTCCGCTCGGACCGGTGAGGAACACGAACTCGCCCTTGCGAAATTCGAGGCTCACGTCGCGGAGCGCGAAGCTTCCGGCGCCGTAGGCCTTCGAGACGTGGAACATGCGGATGGCGGCGTCGCCCCGCGACTCGAGCGCCGGGACGCCGCGCCGGTCCCGGGACCAAAACCGACTCGACCGGCCGCCCCGCGTCACCGCTTCTTTCGCGGACGCTGCGGGGACCGGTCCGGGCGGGCCCGCGCCTTGTCCACCAGGTATTCGAGGATCACTTCGTCGAGAGGTTTCTGGGAGACGATACGATCGCCGAAGCTCCGATCGCCCTTCGCAGCGGCCGGCCGCGGCGCGGACGCGTTCACCGGCGGTGACGCGGGCGCAGGCGCGGCCGGCGGCAGCGCGGCGGCAGCCGGGGACGCCGCCCCCAGCCGCTCGGCGATGACGGCGTCGAACTCACCCTTCTTCAACCGCACGACCATCGACTTGTGCTGCCGCTCCATGAGTGCGCGGACCTCGATCTCGAGATCCGGGGACTTCACGCGCTGCGCGTAGCTGGACTTCTCGGAGGCGAGGATCGTGCCCTGGTAGTAGACGTGGCTGATCACGTGGGGATGCTGCCGGCCGCTGTCCTCGGTCTGCACGTGGAACATGCGGCCACCGTGGCGGACGTTCGTGTTGAACCCGGTGATCATCGCCGGTCTCGCCCCCCCGGACAGGCCGTGCGGCCGCGAGTCTCTACTTCGGCACGCACCTTGTCCAGCGATGGCATACCGCATCGCGGAACGGCGGCCGCGCCGTCGGAAACTCGCCCCCGCTGGGAGGATCGGCCCCCCCGCGCCCGACCTGAAATCCCGAAGCCCGGCGTGAGACACCGCCGCGACGAACCGGAGATCCCCGCGGGGGCTCCGACCGCGTCACCGACTGCGCAGCCGCGGGGCAGACTCCGGCGCGCTCGCGTCCATCGGGTGGCTCTCGTCGACCGCCGCCGCGAGTCTACCACCGGGGCGAAGCGAGGAACGCGAGCCCAACTCGTGCCCCGCGCGGCGCCTGCGGAGGAGCCCCGGCGCGCCGGGTGGCGCACCGGGACTCCGGGCGGCGGTGACGATTGGGGGGAAGAAACCGCCGCCGAGGACCGCAGCTAGAGAGACTCGCATAATATAGTGACAGTGCTACTCTCCCCCATCGAGGGGGAGGGCATGGCACGACGCGACTTCGAAGCGCTCGAGCGACGCCGGA
>JAOTUO010000346.1 GCA_029863845.1 Myxococcales bacterium | reverse complement strand
CGAACTCGAAGTCGAGAGTTCCGGCCCACCGCATCGAAGAAGCAAGGGCGGGGCTCGTGGCGGCGAAGGAGAAGAGCAGGCCGATGAGCACGACTCGCTGCGCCCTCATGCCGCGGCGGCCTCGGTCGCTTCTGCTGCGGATTCGGGAAGCGGCGGCCGCCGCGTCGCTCGGGCGAGAGCGATCGCGGCAGCGAGGCCGCCGCTGCCCGCCAGCACCGCCGGACCGGGCGAGAGCGCCACTCGGACGGGAGGCAGGCCGCAGGCCCAGCCGGCGAGATTGAGCCCCATGTGCAGGCCGATGCAGAGCGCCAACGAGTGGGAGGCTCGCATCGCGGCGCCCAGCATGAGGCCGACGACCAGCGTGCCCAGCATCCGCCAGGGCTCGAAGTGCGGAACGGCGAACAGCACGCTCGTCGCGACGACGGCGAGCCCCGTGCCGAGCACGGGCCGAAGCGCCGACAGCAATCGCTCGCGGTAGAGCACTTCCTCGAGGACCGGAGCGAGCAGGACCGTCGCCGTCCAGCGCGTCGTCCCGCCCGCTCCGGGCAGCGCGGCGCCAACGGGCGCCAGCCCCGGCGCGACTCCAGTCAACGCGATTGCCGCGATCCAGGCCGGGTAGCTCGCGAAGCCGCCGAGCAGCCCCAGGAGCAGCAGGGCACTCGAGGCGGCCGAGCGCCGGTCGCGGCGGTAGGATCGCGTCGCGAGCAGCCAGCAGCCGAGCGCGACGAGCGCGAGCGGAAACGCGCCGGAGGCGCCGAGTCGCGCCGGGAAGAGGGAGGCGGCGCTCGCGAGCAGACTCCAGGTGAAGAGCGCGCCGACGACGTCGTGGCCGCTTTCCCGGATCCGCGAAGGGCAACGAGACCCGGTCCGGAACGGACTGCGAAGGCGCCACCGGTTCATCGATGGGCTCACAGAGCAAGCTGCGTGCCACGGCTGTGGCGCCGCGGGCTCGGGCGCATCCGAGGTCGACCGGCGGGGTTTCCGGCGTCCTCCTGCCGGCGCGCGGCCTCGAGCGAACTGCGCTGCGGGTCGGTCCGCGCGGTCGGGTGTCAACGTTCGTTGGTGTCGGTGCCGCCAACGACGGCCAACGCTCATCCGCCGGACGCCGGCGGGACCCGGGCGCATCGCGATCGGACGGCTCCGGCCGCGGGCGGTCGGGATCGGACCCGGACGACCGGTGCGCGACGCCGCGGGCTAGAGTCTCGCGGTGACGAATACGAGGTCCGACACCGAAGAGTGCGCAGAACGCGCGGCGCCCCCGTCGCTGGCAGCGCGCATTCCGGAAGGCGGCACCCGCGAGCCCGACGAGATTCTCGGTCGCTTTCTCGACTGGATCGCGGACCAGGGGCTCGAGCCCTTCGCGCATCAGGAGGAGGCGCTCCTCGAGCTGATGGCGGACCGCCACGTGGTGCTGGGCACGCCCACGGGCTCGGGCAAGTCGCTGGTCGCGCTGGGCCTCCACTTCAAGGCCCTGTGCGAGGGGCGGCGCTCCTTCTACACGGCGCCCATCAAGGCGCTGGTCAGCGAGAAGTTCTTTGCCCTCTGCGACGACCTCGGCGCCGACCAGGTCGGGATGCTCACCGGCGACGCCAGCATCAACCCCGAGGCGCCGATCGTCTGCTGCACGACGGAGGTGCTGGCCAGCATGTGCCTGCGCCAGGGAGACCGCGTCGATGTCCCGTACGTGGTGATGGACGAGTTCCACTACTACGCCGACCGCGAGCGCGGCGTCGCGTGGCAGATCCCGCTGCTGTCGCTGCGGGACACCCGCTTCCTGCTGATGTCGGCCACCCTCGGCAACACGGCGGTGATCGAGGCGCGGCTGCGCGAGCGCACCGGCCGCGAGGTGGCGGCGGTCTTCTCGGACGAGCGGCCGGTGCCCCTCGACTTCGAGTACCGGGAGACGCCGCTACACGAGACGATCGAGGACCTCCTCGGCGCATCGAAGGCTCCCGTCTACGTGGTGAGCTTCACCCAGCGGGAGTGCGCGGAGCGTGCCCAGGCCCTCACGAGCGTGAACGTCTGCAGCCGCGAGGAGAAACGCGCCATCGCGGCCGCCCTGGCCGAATTTCGCTTCGACACCCCCTACGGCGCGGAGCTTCAGCGCTTCGTGCGCTCCGGAATCGGCGTCCATCACGCCGGCCTCCTTCCCAAGTACCGGCTGCTCGTGGAGCGGCTCGCGCAGTCGGGGCGCCTGAAGGTGATCTGCGGAACGGACACCCTGGGCGTCGGCGTCAACATCCCGATCCGCACGGTCGTATTCTCGAAGCTGTGCAAGTTCGACGGCGAGAAGGTCGCGATCCTGGGCGTTCGCGAGTTCAAGCAGATCGCCGGACGCGCGGGTCGCAAGGGCTTCGACGAGCGCGGCAGCGTGGTCGTGCAGGCGCCGGAGCATGTGATCGAGAACAAGCGCCTGGCCGCGCGCGCCGCCGAAGTGGGAACGAAGCGGCGCCGGATCGCGAAGAAGAAGGCGCCCGCGCGCGGCTTCGTGCCCTGGAACCGGGAGACCTTCGATCGGCTCGTTTCCCGCCCCGCCGAGATGCTGTCCTCGCGCTTCGAGGTGTCTCACGGCATGCTGGTGAGCGTGCTCCAGCGGGAAGGCGTCTGCGACGAGCCGCGCGGCGGCTACGGCGCGCTGAGCGCCCTGATCGATCGCTCCCACGAGAGCGCGGCCTTGAAGGCCCGGCACCGCCGCCGCGCGGCCCTGCTGCTTCGCTCGCTGCGGCGGGCCGGCATCGTGCGCGTCGCCCCGGACCCCAAGACGGGCCGACCGCAGGTGCGCGTCGACGAGGCGCTCCAGGTGGACTTCTCGCTCCACCACACCCTCTCGCTCTTCCTGGTGGAGGCGGTTTCGGCGCTCGAGCCCGAGGCTCCGGCCTATCCCCTCGAAGTGCTCTCCCTCGTCGAGGCGATCCTCGAGGACCCCGTTCCCATACTGCGCGCCCAGACACGCAAGGCCCGCGACGAGGAGCTGGCCCGGCTCAAGGCGGAGGGCGTGCCCTACGAAGACCGCATCCGCCGGCTCGAAGAGGTCACCCATCCGCAGCCGGAAGCGGAGTTCATCCACGGAGCCTTCCAGGTTTTCGCCGTGACGCATCCGTGGCTTCGCGAGGAGAGCATCCGCCCGAAGTCCGTGGCGCGGGAGATGTTCGAGGACTGCCGCAGCTTCGTCGATACCGTCCGCGGCTACGGCGTCGCGCGCAGCGAAGGGGTGCTGCTGCGCTACCTGAGCCAGGTCCACAACGCGCTGGTCAAGACCGTACCCGAGGCGGCCCGGACCGAGGAGGTGGTCGACCTGATCGCCTATCTGCGGACGGAGCTCCAGCGCGTGGACTCGAGCCTCGTCGAAGCCTGGGAGGCGCTTCTCCACCCCCCGGAAGGCGCGGCGGAAGCCGCCGTAAAGCCGCCGCGCTTCGACCTGGCGCTCCAGGAGCGGCTGCTCGCCGCGCGCGTGCGCTCGGAGCTGCACGGACTGGTGCGGGCGCTGGCGGCGGGAGACTTTCCCGAGGCCGTCGGCGGCATCCGTCCCGACCCCGACGACCCCTGGGACGCGGCCCGATTCGAGCGGGAGCTGGCGCCCTTCTTCGAGGAGTACGATGCCATCGTCTTCACGCCGGAGGCGCGCCAGTCGCGCCGCACCCTGCTGAAGAAGACCGGGCCGCGAACCTGGGACGTGTCCCAGGTGCTGGTCGATCCGCTGGGCGACGACCTCTGGGCGATCCAGGGCGAGGTCGACCTCGGCTCGGAGGCGGATCCGAAGGGGCCGCTGGTGCGGCTCCGGCGCATCGGGGCCTGAGCCCGTGCGTGAGCCCGCGAGGTACACTGTGCCGCCCGGATGTCCGACCCGCAGGAGATTTCCGCGTTGACCGGGCCCCGCGCCTCGCGCTCCCCCGCCTGGAGGCTCGTCCTGGCCGCGATGGTCGTCGGGGCCTTCGTTGCGTCCCTCGTGATGCTCATCGACGTGGCGCGCCCGCCGGCGCGCATCGTACTGATCGTGGTCGACACGCT
>JAOTUO010000046.1 GCA_029863845.1 Myxococcales bacterium | reverse complement strand
GCGCGATCGACGGGGCGGAGGTCGAGGTGACGGCGAGCAGTCCGGGACACTTCGAGATCCGCGTGACCAGCGACGCCTTCGCGGGCCGCTCCCGCGTCCAGCAGCAGCAGCTGGTGTACGCGGCAATCGCGCACCTGATGAAGGGGGACGCGGCGCCGGTCCACGCGATCGACCGCATGCAGACTCGGGTGCCCTAGCGGGGAGCGCGCCCGGTCCCGAGAGCGATCCCTCCGCGAATGGCTCGGCCGCCAACCGGCTACGTGCTGCCCCGGGCGAAAATCACCCGGTTTGAGCCGTTGTGCCTGCGGAGATCCAGGGCGGCCTGCGCTTGATTTCGCTGCGGGATCGCTCTCGGGACCGGGCGCTTCGTCTCAGCGTCGCGTGCGCTTTTCCCTGCTGAGCGGGTCTCGGCGGGTCCAGTCGCTCTAGCCCATTTCTTCGCGGGTCATGAGGCGGCCGGTGGCGCCGAGGGCGGTGCAGTTGAGCGCGGCGGCGCGGGCGGCCAGATCGAGGGCAGCGGGCAGGTCCCGACCCGCGCACAGCCCGGCGGCGAGCGCGCCGTGAAACACGTCGCCCGCCCCGGTGGTGTCCCGGACCTTCACGCGGTGGACTCGAAACCGGCGGATGCGGCCCTCGTGCCAGTAGAGGCCGCCGCGAGCGCCCTGGGTGACCACGGGCGTCCCGCCGTAGCGCTCTCGGAGCCGGTGCAGTGCGCGGCGCGGGTCGCCGGCGCCGTAGGCCTCCGCAAACTCGAGCGGCACGACGGGATAGTCGACGAAGGGGAGCAGCGCGCGGATCTCCGGGCCGAGGCGCGCGAAATCACCCACGACGGCGCCGCCCATCGCGCGCGCGCGCTCGACCGCGCGCAGGGCCTGGGCGGGGAAGTGCCCGTCCACGAGCAGCAGCGTCCGGGCGTCGATGAGCTTCAGGTCGAAGTCCGGCGCCCGGCGCTCGAGGGCGCGGCGGTCGGGGACGAGGAAGCGCCGCCCGCCGCCGCGCCGCGCGACGAGCACGACGGCGATCGTCGTGGGCAGGTCGCGGGACCGGACGAGCCGCCCCGTCTTCACGCCGGCGGCGCGCAGCGACCGGCTGACCAGGCGCCCCCCGTCGTCGTCGCCCACCGCGGAGAGCACGTGGGCGTCGCATCCGAGGCGGGCCGCCTGCGCGAGGGCCGTGCCCGTCATGCCGCCGCTCGACACACAGTGTTCGGTGTAACGAAGTCTCGTCTCCGTCCAGTGCAGTCGCTCGACGACGTAGAGGTGATCCACGACACACAACCCGAGGCCGACGACGCGTCGGTATCGCAGGGGTCCGCTCCGGGCGGCGTCGCTTACCGGACCGGTCTCGGATCCGCTAGGCTTCCGCCCCATCGACCCCCCCAACAGTTGAAGCTCGGAACGGCGCGACCGAATGGAGAGCCCCATTGAGTGCCGTGCTTCTCATCTCGCTCGTGCTCGCCCTGGTGGCGGTGGGATGGTCCGTGCTCCTGCTCGCGCGCAGCGGAGAGGTGCGCTTCGGGCTGTTGACGGCGCTCTTCGCGCTGATCGCCGTCGGCCAGACCGTCGCGCTTCACTCTCAGTGGGGCAACCCCCTTGCGTCCGACCTGCCGACGGCCGCGGCGATCGCGGGCCTTCTCGCCTGCGCGCTCGGATTGTTCGTTCTCGGCGCCGTCGCCGACATCGGCGCCGAGCGCGACCGGATGGAGGCGCTGCACTGGGACAGCATGGAGGCGGTGCGGGCCCTGGGTGAGCTCGCCGTCGAAGCGAAGTGCGACCTGGACGGAAAGCTCCGGGGGCTGCTCGAGATCGGATGCGGCTACCTCGACCTGGAGGTCGGCCTGATCTCGCGCGTGAGCGAAGGCCGCAGCGAGATCGTCGCCATTCGCGCGGGCGAGAGCTACCCGTTCGCTGCGGGCACGGCCTTCGCGCTCGGCGAGACCTTCTGCCGGAACGTCGTCACGTCGGACCGGCCGGTCGCCATCCCCCGCATTCGCGACTCGAGCTGGGCCGAGGACCCCGCGCGCGCCGCGTTCGGCTTCGAGGCCTACCTCGGTACGGCGATCCCCATGCACGGCGAGGTGTACGGGGTGCTGTGCTTCGCGAGCGCGGTGCCCCGGAAGGAGCGTTTCACGGCGACCGAAAAGGACCTGCTCGAGCTCATGGCCCGGTGGTCGGCCTCCGAGATCGAGCGCCGCGCGAAGCCGCGGGCGGTCGCGGAGCCCGCCGTCGAACGGCACGAGCCGAGCCGCCCGCGCAGGTCGGTGCCGCCGCGCGGCCTCGACGCCAACAGGGTGCTGCGCCGCCTCGAGGCGAGGCTTCAGCGCCTTGCCGGCGCCAAGGTCCGGCTGGAGGTGGAGCTGGCGGAGGACCTCGAGGTGGCGAGGGCGCCGGGCGTGCCGCTGGAGCAGGTGGTTCGCAGCCTGGTGGCCAACGCGCTGGAAGCGATGCCCGGCGGCGGCCGCCTCACCCTGCGGACCGCGAACCTCGAGATCGCCGCCTGCGAGCCCGGCGTCCTGCCCGCCGTGGAGCCCGACCGCTACGTGACCCTCTCCGTGAGCGACACCGGAAACGGAATCGACGCCGATTCGCTCGCCCGGGTCTTCGAGCCGTCCGCCGACGGCGTCCCCCGCAACGCCGCTACCGCGCCGCTCTCCATGCCGATGGTCTACCGCATCCTCCAGCGCGCCGGAGGCGATCTCTCCGTCGAGGTCGAGCCCGGCCACCGCACGACCTTCACGGTGTTCCTGCGGCGCGCCGGCGACTCCCCCGAGCGCGGCCGCAAAGGCGCCGCCGTCGTGCCGCCGCCGCCCACCGGCCCGGTCCTGCACGCGTAGCGACGCTCTCGACGCAGGCCGGAGATCAGGGGTCGTCGCGCAGATAGCCGAGCGCGCGCAGCTGCTCCTCGACCTCCGGCGACGCGTCGCGAAAGACGCCCTCGTAGGCGACGCCCTGGGTGCCCGCGAGCGCCTCGACCTCGGCGTCCGCGTCCGGGAAGTCGCCGGTCACCGATCGGGTCTCCCGAGGATCCTTCACCAGGTCGAACACATGCCGCACGACGACCTTCCCCGTCGCCACGTCGAAGAAACGGACGAGCTTCCGATCGCCGTGCACGACGCCGTCGTTGGAGTCGCCGAACGCCGAGTGCCTGGCATAGATGGGACGCTCCGGCGGCAGTGCCTCGCCGTCGAGAATCGCCGGTAGCAGGCTGATTCCCGGCCCCGGCGGGTCCACCGGCAGGTCGAGCCAGTCGAGCAGCGTCGGCACGAAGTCCACGTTGCTGCTGGGGCCGGCGATGCGGCGCGCCTGCGGGACCCGCTTGCCGGGCAGGATCGCGAAGGGGATCCGCAGGTTGAAGTCGTGGACGCTGGCCTTCTGCTTGCGCCACTCGGGCCCGTAACCCACGTCGAGGTCGTCGTCGAGCGCGCGCCCGTGGTCCGACGTGACGAAGAACAGGAGATCCCCGTCGTAGCGGTCGCGGAACAACGTGTAGAGCTCGACGACCTTCCCGTCGATGTAGCGGACCGCGTTCTCGTAATTGGGGGCAAACGGTGCGGACTTCCAGGGGCCGTGGACGTCGATGTAGTGGATGTAGGTGAACTCGGGCGCCGCGAGCGGCCGGGCTTCGAAATGGGCCCGGACCGCGAGATTGACCGAGTCGGCGAACATCGACGACATGGCGAAAACAGACGCTGCGTAGCGCCGGTCCCCCTGGCTCCGGATGAAGTGCGGGTCGAAGGTGTCGAAGCCCAGGTGGAAGGCGTTCCAGTCCAGCAGGAAGGGGTTGGTCACGAAGGCGGCGGTCGCGTACCCGGCCGCCTTCAGTCGCTTCTGGACCAGGGGGACCTCCGGGTCGAAGTGCGCGAGGCGGGTATCGGTGGGGTGACCGTCGGCCCCGTGCTGCTGCGGATACAGACCCGAGAGCAGGCTGATCACGGACGGGTAGGTCCACGGAGCCGCCGAGCGCATCTCCTCGAACACGACCCCGCGCTCGGCCAGCGCGTTCACCTGCGTGAGGTACCGGTCCGCCGCGTCCTTCCGGAGCTGATCGATCAGCACCACGACGACGCCCGGGCGCGGAGCTTCCCCGGCCGGGCAGCCGAGTGCGACCAGCGCCAGGACCGCGGCCACAGCGACGCTCCTCCGCTGTCGGGAAGGCGCTTCCATCCGGAGAGTTTCGCGCCCTCCCCAGCTTCCGTCACGTCCCTCTGGCGCGCCTCGGCGGGCGGGGGCCAGCGCGTTAGAATTCGCGCTTCCGCCCGGCGGGCCGAGGAGGTCCGATGTCCGATCGCGTCACCGTCTCCATCCAGGCCGGCGTCGCCGACGCTCGCCTGAATCGCGCCGACAAGCTCAACGCCCTCGACCTCCACATGTTCGAGGCCCTGATCGAGACCGGCCGCTCCCTCGCCACCGATCCCTCCGTCCGCGCCGTGGTCCTCTCCGGCGAGGGACGGGCGTTCTGCGCGGGGCTCGACGTCTCGAGCTTCCCTGCGCTCGCCGAACGCGGTGCCGGCGGTCCTAAGCTGCTCGAGCGGAGCGACGACAGCCCCGCGACCTTCGCGCAGCGCGCGGCCTGGGTGTGGGCGGAGCTTCCGGTCCCGGTGATCGCCGCCCTCCACGGCGCGACCTTCGGCGGCGGGCTTCAGATCGCCCTGGCCGCCGACATCCGCTTCGTCATGCCGGACGCGCGCCTGTCGGTGCTGGAGATCAAGTGGGGCCTCGTGCCCGACATGACCGGCACCCAGACCCTGCGACGTCTGGTGCGGCTCGACGTCGCCAAGGAGCTCACCTACACGGGTCGGATCGTCTCGGGAAGCGAGGCCGTCGAACTGGGCCTGGCCACCCGCGTGAGCGAGGCGCCGCGCGAAGCCGCGCTGGAGCTCGCGCGCGAGATCGCGGCCAAGTCGCCCGACGCGATCCGCGCCGGCAAGCAGCTGCTCGACGCCTCGGGGCTCGTGAGCCTCGAAGACGGGCTGGCGCTCGAGGCCAAGCTCCAGCGCTCGCTCATCGGGCAACCGAACCAGGCCGAGGCGGTGCGGGCAAACCTCGAGAAGCGACCGCCGACGTTCCAAGACCCCGAATAGCCTCAGCGCAAAGAACCGGGGCTGGGGACGCGCCGAGCCCCGCAGCGAAATCAAGCGCTGCCCGTCCGTACACCGAAGGCCCGGGGACGAGGCAAGTCCTGCAGCGAAATAAGGCGCAGGCCGCCCTCGATCCACGCAAGGCAAGACACACCGCCCAAGAACCAGGAGCTGGGGACGCGCCAGGTCCCGCAGCGAAATCAAGCGCAGGCCATCATGGATTTCGCAAGGCGGCGAAGCCGCCGCGCAGTGAGCCGAAGGCGAACGAAGCTCCACAGGGATGGCCGAGCCATTCGGTGCGGGACCTGGCGCGTCCCCAGCCGCCCCCTAGCCGCGCAGCGCGCGCAACGGCGAGGCGTCGGCGATCGCGAGCGCCCGCTCCGCCAGGGCGCCGGCCTGGCGCGTCATGCCCGCGAAGCCCGGCCCCAGCGTCTTGCCCTGGAGGAAGCGCGCGTAGATTCCCTCGGCGATCACCGCGCCCTTGTAGAGCGCCAGCACGCAGTAGAAGTCGATCGCGCCGACGTCGCGACCGCTGCGGCGCGCGTACTCCTCGACGAGATCCGCGCGCGTCAAGAAGCCCGGGCGCGCCGTGACGGCCGCGTGGGGAACGGGGCACTCGCCCCGTTCGGGCTCGCCCTCCTCGCCCCAGTACATCAGCGTGTAGCCGAGGTCGGCCAGCGGGTCTCCCAGCGTCGCCATCTCCCAGTCGAAGATCGCGATCACGCGACCCGGGTCGCGCGGGTCGAGCGCCAGGTTGCCCAGCCGGTAGTCCCCGTGCACGAGGCTGGCATCCCCCGCCGCCGGCAGCGCCCGCTTCAGGCGCCGGATGAGCTCCTCGATGGCCGGCAGATCCTCCGTCGCGGAGCGATCCCACTGCTGCGACCAGCGCCGGACCTGGCGTTCGAGGTAGCCCTGCGGGCGACCGAAGTCGCCGAGGCCGATCGCCTCGAAGTCCACGGCGTGGAGCCGCACCAGCGTGTCGACCAGGGCGACGCTCAGCGCCCGCCGCTCCTCGGACGAGCGGGCGAAGCCCTCGGGCAGGCGTTCCTCGACCACCACCCCGGGCGCGTACTCCATCACGTAGAAGGGCGCGCCGTTGACCTCCGCGTCCTCGCAAAGCGCGATCGGTCGCGGGACGGGCACGCGGGTGTCGGCAAGGGCGGAGAGCACGCGGAACTCGCGCGCCATGTCGTGCGCCGTGGGCAGCACGAAGCCCAGCGGTGGACGGCGCAGCACCCAGCTCGCCTCACCGCTCCGCACGCGATAGGTGAGGTTCGAGCGCCCCCCGGCGATCAGCTCGTAGGCGAGCGGCGCCTCCGCCCCGGGCAGCCGCTCGAGCAGGAAGCGCGAGACGCGGGGGGCGTCGACGCCGGGCGTCTCGCTCCCGTCGGCGGCGCTCATTCGAGCTCGATCGTTCCGTTCACGTTCACGACCAGCCGACTGCTCCCGCCCTCGAGCGCGGGCGGCGCCACGTCCGCCTCGGCCGCCATCGCCATCGTGCGCATCGGGCGTCCGGGCTGACCCGGGGTCCGGATCGACAGAGCGACGAGCTCGTAGCCCGAGGCCCCCAGCTCCTCGCGCACGATCTGCGCGCGGGCCTTGAAGGCGCCCAGTGCCTCCACGATCAGCACGTCCTCGGCGCGGCGGCGCCGCTCCGGCGAGACGCTGAAGACGACCGAGTGCAGCTCGAGACGGCTCTGGAGCTCGCCGACGAGGCCGCTCACCGCGCTGGTGTCGCTGCCCTCGAGCACCAGGTCCTGGGTCGCCCGCCAGTGGCGCAGCCGTCCCTTGCGATCGATGGGGACGGTGCGGTAGCCGCCGCTCCGGGCCGCCACGCCGGACCGTCCCCGCGCCTTCTCGAGGGCCCAGGCCATCGTGCGGTTGACGCGGTCGGCGAGCGCCGCCGGATCCGGATCCTCCTCGGTCACGCCAACGACGGCCTGGATCCAGTCGTTCACCACGTCCCGGGAGCGCTCGACCTCGAAGCTCACGCGGTTGCGAGCCTCGTCCGCCTCGTCGGCGCCCGCAGCCGACGCCGCCGCCAGCGTCAGCACGGCGGCCGCGAAACGCAGGCCCGGGACGGCGAGCTTCGAACCCGGAAGCAGCGCGGCGCTCGCGCCGGCGATCCTGAAACGCATGGGCCTCCCCCTCTGCCGGACGCCGCCGGCGAGAAGGCGCATTGTAGCCCGCGCAAAGGGGATTCTGGACGCGGCGAGTCGCTTGGCCGACAATCGCATCCGACGACGGAGGACCGGATGATCGATCTCTACTACTGGCCCACGCCCAACGGCTGGAAGATCAGCATTGCGCTCGAGGAGATGGAGCTCCCGTACCGGACGGTCCCGGTCAACATCGGGCGCGGGGAGCAGTTCGAGCCGGGATTCCTCGCGATCAGCCCGAACAACCGCATGCCGGCCATCGTCGATCACGAGCCCGAGGGTGGCGGCGAGCCGATCCCGGTTTTCGAGAGCGGGGCGATCCTGCTGTATCTGGCCGAAAAGACCGGCCGCTTCCTGCCGCGCGACCTGCGCGGCCGCGTCGAGGTCACCGAGTGGCTCATGTGGCAGATAGGCGGCCTGGGTCCCATGCTGGGACAGAACCACCACTTCCGGGTCTACGCGGCCGACAACCTCCAGTACGCGGTCGATCGCTACACCAACGAGACCGGCCGCCTCTACGGGGTGCTCGACAAGCGCCTGAAGGGACGCGAGTACATCTGCGGGGACTACTCGATCGCGGACATGGCCTGCTGGCCGTGGATCGTCCCCCACGAGCGGCAGGGCCAGAAGCTGGCGGACTTCCCGAACGTGAACCGCTGGTACGAGACGATGAAGACGCGACCCGGCGTGCAGCGGGGCTTCGACGTGCTCAAGGAGGTGCGCGGCGCGAAGATGGACGAGAAGGCGAAGTCGATCCTCTTCGGCCAGACGGCCGTCACGGCGCCCCGCGACGTCTCCTAGCGGGACGCGCGACACGCCGCGAGCGTGAGCTACGAGGCCGTCATCTTCGATCTGGGCGGCGTGGTCCTCGGCTCGCCGCTGCACGCGATCGCCCGCTACGAGCGAGACCGCCGGATCCCGACCGGCTTCATCAACCGCGTCGTGGTGGAGACCGGCCCCGGCGGCGCGTGGTCGCGGCTGGAGTGCGGCGAGCTCGAGCTGGAGGCGTTCTACGCCGCCTTCGAGCGCGACTGCGAGGCGGCCGGCGCGACGATCTCGGCCCGCGTCCTGATGGAGCGCGTCGCGGAGGCCGCCCAGCCGCGGCCGGCCATGCTCGCGGCCGTGGCCGCGATCCGCTCGCGCGGCCTCAAGGCCGCCGCGCTCACCAACAACTGGGTCGGCGAGGGCGACGGCACCCGGCCGCTCCAACCGCACTTCGACGCCTTCATCGAGTCCAGCGCCCTGGGTCTGCGCAAGCCCGACCCGCGCATCTACCGGCACACCTGCTCGACGATCGGGGTCGATCCGACCTGCGCGGTCTTCCTGGACGACATCGGCCGCAATCTCAAGACGGCCCGCGAGCTGGGGATGACCACGATCAAGGTGGACGAGCCGGAGGAGGCGCTCGCCGAGCTCGAGCGGGTCCTGGGCTTCCCGCTGCGCGGGAGGGGCCTCCTCGATGCGAGCCCCTGACGGTGGAGGCGAGTGTCGAACGACGTCTACGCGGATCGCTTCGGGGGATCGGCGCGGTGGCGTCGCCCGGCGCGCAGCTGCTCTCTTCGCCTGGAGCGGGCGCGCCGGTCGGCGCGGCGCCGTTCGGAGCGCCGGGCCGCCACACGGTCGCCGTGGGTGCTGAGGGCAAGCAGCGTGGGCGACAGGCTGATGTCGGCGACGAAGGCGAAGATGATGGTGACTCCCGTCAACAGGCCGAATTTGACAACGTTGGCCAGGCTCGCAAACGCGTAGATGAAGAACGAGAGCGACAACACGATGGACGTCACGAGCAGCGCGTGTCCGGTGGTGCGAAGGGTCTCGCGAACGGCCGACGGCGTGTCGCGCAGCTCCTCGTAGTATTTCCGAAACACGTGCATGAAGTGGATCGTATCGTCCACCGCCAGGCCGATCGCGATGCTCCCGATCAGCATGGTGAAGCTGTCGAGCGCGATTCCGAGCCAGCCCATCAGCCCGAGCGTCAGGATGATCGGCGCCAGGTTGGGCACCATCGCGGCCAGGCCGGTTCGGAGCGTTCCGAGCACCAGGAACATCAGCGGCGTGATGATCGCGAGGGCAATCAGGTAGCTACGCTGGAGACTGGTCTCGATCGCTCTCAACGATCGCGTCATCAGGCTGACGAAGCCCGTCATCGTGATTTCGACGTCGTCGCCGAGGGTCTCGCGAGCGAGGGCCTCCACGCGGGTGATGAACGGCTGGTAGAGCGACGGCGAGGCGTAGGGCAGGTTCATCGTGAGGCGCGCCCGCTGGAACTGGGGATCGACCAGCTGCTCCAGGTCGTCGGAGCCGCTGTTCTCGAACAGCAGCAGCTCCTGGGCGACGAGCGCGCGGCTGTCCGGGATCGCGTAGTGGTCGGCGCGGTTCTCGTTCAGGGCCTGGTGGATCTCCTTCGCGACGTCGACGATTGAGGTGACTTTTCCCACACTGACGCGGCCCGCGCTCTCGACCTGCGTGCTGCGATCGCTCAGCTCGTCGAGGCGCTTCAGCAGTGACGGCTCGTGCAGGCCGTTCTCCTCTCCGGTGTCGACCATGACCTCGAGCGAGACCGAACCGCCGAGCTCGGCGTTCACGAACTCGGTCGCGATGCGAATCGGAGCGTCCCTGGGAAACCAGCTGATCGGGTCATAGCTGAAGGTGAGCCGCGTGATGCCCACGATCGCGAAGAGCAGGATGGCGGACATGCACGCGAGCACCGTCTTCGGATGCCGGACGCACTGGTCGCCCGTCCACAACAGCACGCGCTCGATCCAGCCGGCCCGCCCGGCTTCGCGCGGAGCGAGGCGCTCGAGCGGAATCGTGTGGAGCAGGGCCGGTAGCAGCACCATGCAGTAGGTGAGCCCCAGTCCGATGCCGACCGGCGCGAAGATCCCGAGGTCCGCGACGGGCTGTACGTCTGCGGCGAGAAAGGAGGCCAGGCCGCCCGCTGTGGTGAGTGCGGTCATGACGATGGCCAGTCCCGAGTGGTGCAGGGCGTGGGCGAGGGCGTCTTCGCGCGACCGGCCGGCGTCGTAGGCGCGGAAGAAGATCACCAGCAGGTGGACGCTTCCGCCCACACCGACGGCCAGCAGGAAGGACGGCAGGATCTGCGTCGGGATCGCGAGACGCATCCCGAGCAGCGCCATGGCCCCGAAGGTCGAGGCGATCGAGAGCGAAACGACCACCAGCGGCAGGAATACGGCGGATGCGCGACGAAACAACGCGAAAAGGAACACACCCACCGCGATCAGCGACAGACACATGAAGAGCAGCAGGTTGTCCATCATCTCGGACGCCAGCCGCGCCGCCGCGATCGGCCCACCCGCCAGGTGGATCTCGAGGTCGTCGCTCCGGAAGCGGTCGAGCACCGTCTCGAGTGCGTCGGCGGCTTCGGTCTCCTGCTCGCCGGTCAAGGCGAGCAGCTCGCCTGCGTCGGACTCGTCGAACCCGCTGAGTGCGTCGTCGGAGCCGGGTCCCTCGGCATGGGCTTCGAGCTTGATGATCAGGGTCGTTGTGCGTTGGTCTTCGGAGAAGATGTAGTTCTGGTAGAGCGGGTTCGCGAGGGCGCGTTTGCGGATCTCGAGCAACGCGTCGGCTTCGAAGGGCCAGCCTTCGAGTAGCTCCCGCACGATCAGCTCGTCTCCTTCGCCGCGGGTCTCGCGCACGTTGACCAGGCTGGTGACGTCTGCGACGTGGGGGACTTCGTCCTCCACCGCGCGGTGGAGCTCGTGAAGCGTCGCGATGAACCCGGGTTCGAAGATGCGAGGCGGGCGGAGCGCGATGATGATCCGCTGGTCGTTGCCGAACTGCTCGCGGAAGCTCGCGTACACGACGCGGGCGGGGTCGGCGGCGCGCAGGAACGACTCGGTCGAGGTGTCGATCTCGAGACGCGGGACCTGCGACCCCAGCACCAGCGCCAGCGCCACCATCGACCCGATGATCGGCCAGCGCTTCCGAGCCGAGACGTGTCCCCAGTTCTCGAAGCGATTCTCGATCCACGTGCGCAGGGCAACGTCCCACCGCGGCCGGCGGTGGCGTTCTTCGGCTGATTCGGTCATCAAACGGATCCACGGCCTGGGCGCGCGTGGGAATGTTCCCGTCGGCGGTTGCGTAGCACACGTCGGTCCCTTGCGACCGAGAGTTCCGACCCCGGTCGAGCACGAGCACCCCCGGCCTCGAGCTGAAGTCCCCCGGGGGAATCGATCACGATCGTATTGATCGAAGTATTGAGATAAGCTGATGTTTACCTAAACTTCCCCACTTCGAGGCCCGATGCGGCGATAGGGACCGCGGAGCCGACCCCATGACGAGCCCCGATTCCAACTCGAACTGCCGCGCCCGGCTCGAGCAGCTCCTCTCGGAGCGGATCCTCGTTCTCGACGGGGCCATGGGCACCATGCTCCAGGCGGCGAGCCTCGAGGAGAGCGACTTCCGCGGCGAGCGCTTCGCAGACCACCCCCGCGACCTCCAGGGCGACAACGAGGTGCTGGTGCTGACCCGTCCCGACGTGGTCCGGGAGATCCACCACGCCTACTTCGCGGCAGGGGCGGACCTCGTCGAGACCAACACCTTCAGCAGCAACCGGATCTCCCAGGCCGATTACGCCCTCGAAGGGGTGGTCGCCGAGATGAACCGGCGCGCTGCCGAGCTCGCCGTCGAGGCGGCGCGCGAGTGGACCGTGAAGACGCCGCACAAGCCCCGCTTCGTCGCCGGCGCCATCGGACCCACCAACAAGACCCTCTCGCTGTCTCCCGACGTCGAAGACCCGGCCTTCCGAAGCCTCAGCTTCGACGAGCTGCACGCGGCCTACGCCGAGCAGGCGCGCGCCCTGGTCGAGGGCGGCGTGGACGTGCTCCTGATCGAGACGATCTTCGACACGCTCAACGCCAAGGCCGCCATCGCGGCCTTGAGCGACGTCTTCGACGAGACCGGCGCCCCGCTGCCGGTCATGATCTCCGTGACCATCACCGACAAGAGCGGGCGAACGCTCTCGGGCCAGACGATCGACGCGTTCTGGGTCTCGGTGGCGCACGCGAACCCGCTCTCGGTCGGCCTCAACTGCTCGCTCGGGGGGCGCGAGATCAGGCCCTTCCTGGCCGAACTCGCGGCGATCGCCCCCGTCCCGGTGAGCTGCTACCCGAACGCGGGCCTGCCCAACGCCTTCGGCGGCTACGACGAGGATCCGGCGACGACGAGCGATCTGGTCCGTGAGTTTGCGACCAGCGGGCTCGTGAACCTGGTGGGCGGCTGCTGCGGGACCACCGACGCCCACATCCGCGCCATCGCCGAGGCCGTCGAGGGCCTCCCGCCCCGCCGCGTCCCCGAGCCCGAGGCTGACGTCGCGCGCTTCAGCGGCCTCGAGGTCTACGCGATCCGCCCGGACTCGAATTTCACGATGATCGGCGAGCGGACGAACGTCACCGGCTCGCGCCGCTTTGCGAACCTGATCCGGAAGGCCGACTACACGACCGCCGTCGAGGTGGCCCTCGATCAGGTGCGCGGCGGCGCCAACATCATCGACGTGAACATGGACGAGGGCATGCTCGACTCCGAGCGGGCCATGACGACCTTTCTCAACCTGATCGCCACCGAGCCCGACGTGACCCGCGTCCCGGTCATGGTGGACAGCTCCCGGTGGTCGGTGATCGAGGCGGGCCTCAAGTGCATCCAGGGCAAGGGCATCGTCAATTCGATCAGCCTCAAAGAGGGCGAGGCGGACTTCCTGGCGAAGGCGCGCCTCGCCCGCCGCTACGGCGCGGGCGTCGTCGTGATGGCTTTCGACGAGACCGGCCAGGCCGATACGGCCGAGCGCAAGGTGGAGATCTGCCAGCGGGCGTACCGACTCCTCACCGAGGAGGCCGGCTTCGACCCGCGGGATATCGTCTTCGATCCCAACATCCTCGCCATCGCGACGGGTCTCGAGGAGCACGCCCGGTACGCCATCGACTACATCGAGGCGACGCGCATCATCAAGAAGACCTGCCCCGGCGCCAGGGTGAGCGGCGGCGTGAGCAACCTCTCCTTCTCGTTCCGCGGCAACGACGCCGTGCGCGAGGCCATCCACACCGCGTTCCTCTACCACGCCATTCGCGCCGGGATGGACATGGGCATCGTCAACGCGGGCCAGCTGGGGGTCTACGAGGAGATCCCCAGGGACCTGCTGGAGCGCGTGGAGGACATCCTCTTCGATCGCCGGGCCGATGCCACGGAGCGGATGGTCGAATTCGCCGAGACCGTCAAGGGCGGGTCGAAGCAGCGAGAAGTCGACCTCGCGTGGCGCGAGGAGAGCGTCGAGTCGCGGCTCGGCCACTCCCTCGTCCGGGGCATCGTCGACTTCATCGAGAAGGACACCGAGGAGGCGCGACTCGCGTACGAAAAGCCGCTGCACGTGATCGAAGGCCCGCTCATGGACGGCATGAAGATCGTGGGCGACCTCTTCGGCGCGGGGAAGATGTTCCTGCCTCAGGTGGTCAAGAGCGCCCGTGTCATGAAGCGGGCCGTCGCCCACCTCACGCCGTTCATGGACGCGGAGAAGCGCGCCGGCGGCCGCAGCTCCCAGGGCAAGATCGTCCTGGCCACGGTCAAGGGCGACGTCCACGACATCGGCAAGAACATCGTGGGAGTGGTACTCGCCTGCAACAACTACGAGATCATCGATCTCGGCGTGATGGTGCCCTGCGAAGAGATCCTGCGGACGGCCGCCGAGCACCGCTGCGACGTGATCGGGCTCTCCGGGCTCATCACACCCTCCCTCGACGAGATGGTGAACGTCGCAAGCGAGATGGAACGGCGCGGGATCGAGACGCCCCTGTTGATCGGCGGCGCCACGACCAGCAAGCAGCACACGGCGGTGAAGATCGCGCCCCGGTACCACCGGAGCACGGTCCACGTCCCCGACGCCTCGCGCGCGGTGAACGTCGTGGCGAGCCTGCTGGATCCGGATCGCAGGCCGGCCTTCGACGAGGCCAACCGGGCGCGCCAGGAAAGCCTGCGCTTCGTGTACGGGAACCGGGAGAAGCGGCCGCTGCTTCGCTACGAGGAGGCGCTCGCCAACCGCCCGAAGATCGAGTGGCGGCGGGAGGACCTGCCCGCGCCCGACTTCATCGGCCGGCGCACGGTCGACGACGTCTCGCTGGAGGAGATCGCCGAGTACATCGACTGGACCTTCTTCTTCTCGGCCTGGGAGCTCAAGGGCCGGTTCCCGAAGATCCTGGACCACCCCCGGGTCGGCGAGGCGGCGCGCGAGCTGTACACGCACGGCCGCGAGCTGCTGGCCCGGATCATCGCAGGGAAGCTCCTGACCCCGCGCGGCGTCTACGGCTTCTGGCCCGCAGCCAGCGACGGGGACGACATCGTGCTGTTCGCGGACGCCTCGCGACGGCGCGAGCTCCTGCGCTTTCCCATGCTGCGCCAGCAGTCGCCGGTCGCCGACGCCAAGCCGAACCGCTCGCTGGCCGACTTCGTCGCGCCGATCGAGAGCGGCCTCGAGGACCACATCGGAGCCTTCGCCGTGACGTCGGGAGCCCAGACGGAGGCGCTGGCGCACGACTTCGAGAAGGCGCACGACGACTACAACGCGATCATGGTCAAGGCCCTGGCCGACCGCCTGGCGGAGGCGTTCGCGGAGCTGCTGCACCGCCGGGCGCGACGCGACTGGGGCTACGGCGGCGACGAGCAGCTGACGAACGAGGCGCTCATCGCCGAGAAGTACCGCGGCATCCGCCCCGCCTACGGCTACCCGGCGTGCCCGGACCACTCCGAGAAGCGAACGCTGTTCGAGCTGCTCGACGCTCCCTCCGTCGGGATCACGCTCACCGAGAGCTGCGCCATGATCCCGCCGGCGAGCGTGAGCGGCCTCTACCTGGCGCATCCGGCAGCGCGCTACTTCACCGTCGGACGCATCGGGCGCGACCAGGTCGATGCGTACGCCGCGCGCAAGCGCGCGACGCGCGGAGAAGTCGAACGCTGGCTCGGACCCAACCTGGGCTACGACCCCGACGCCTGAGCATGCACGCGGAGTTCGCTTCGTCAGGGGGCGAATCGACCCAGCCGCGTCCAAACTCGTTTGCGCTCTCGCGCGCGCCGTCACCGTCGAAAGTGGGCCGGCCAATTTTTGTCTTCGATCGCGAGAGTTTCTTCTTGAACTCCCGAGGGGGTTGGCGCATCAAGGGGCAGCGCGTCGCACGTCACGACGGCGACAAGAACGCAATCGATTCATTCGAGCTTTCAGGGGTGGAGGCGTAGAGAGTGAGGGCCTTCTCCCGACGGGCGCGCGAGAGGCGCGGTCGGTGGAAACTACGAGGGCCTTCGAACCGAGGCGCGGGTGGGCTGGCGTGTCCAGCCCACCCGCGTGCTCGCCCGCGGCGCGTCGCGGTTGAGGTCGCGGGGCGGATGCGCGAGTATCCGATTTCCCCCGGTCGAGATCGGCAAACCGCGTCCCCACCCCGGAAGCAGCCCAGCCCATGAGCCGAAGGTCCAGGCCCAGGAGCCCCAAGGCCCGACGCGCCTCCGAGGCCCGTCGGGCCGATCGCTACGCCCTCTACGAGAAGAGCGTCCAGGAGCCGGACGCCGACATCCATCTCATCCGGCGCGTCTTCCGCAAGCACACCGGGCGCCCGCCCCGGCTGCTGCGCGAGGACTTCTGCGGAACCGCCCTGCTCGCATGCCGCTGGGTCGAGCAGCACGAGAAGAACCGCGCCTGGGCGATCGACCTGGACCCGCAGCCGCTGGCCTGGGGGCGGCAGCACAACGTCGCGCCGCTGCGGCCGGAACAGGCGGCGCGCGTCAAGCTGATCGAGGGCGATGTCCGCGACATCGGCCACGAGAAGGTAGACGTCACGGTCGCCTTCAACTTCTCCTACTTCCTCTTCAAGACGCGAAGCGAGCTGCGGTACTACCTCGAGACGGCGCGCGCGACGCTCAAGGACGACGGGATGCTGATGCTCGACGCCTACGGCGGCGCGGACTCTCAGCGAACCAGCGAGGAAGAGCGGCCGGTGGGGCGTTTCACCTACGTCTGGGACCAGCACCTCTTCGACCCCATCACCCACTCCGTCCTGAACTACATCCACTTCGAGTTCAAGGACGGCAGCCGCATCCGGCGCGCCTTCGCCTACGACTGGCGCCTCTGGACCCTGCCGGAGATCCGCGACCTTCTGATCGACGTCGGCTTCCGCCGGGTCGAGGTCTACTGGGAGAACACCGACAGCAAGACCGGCGAGGGCAACAACGTCTTCACGCGGCGCGAGCGAGCCATCGACGACCCGGCCTGGATCGCCTACATCGTCGCCCTCCCCTAGCCCCTCGTCAGAGCTTCTCGGCGGGCTCGAAGTGCCCGTGCATGCTCTCCATCCAGGCGGTCATCAGGGCCCGCTTCGGGAGCCCGAGGCTCCGGAGCTCGTCGGCGATCGGCCCCGATCCGAGGGTGAGCTCGGCACCGCCGAGGCGAATCCCGAAGCCCTCGGCCCCGGAGGTGAACGCCGTCCGGTGGGGGATGCCCTGGATGCTGGTGTAGGTCGTCATGCGGGCGTCGGGCAGCGCGCGACCCCCGCCGCGGGCCAGCGAGAGGGTGAGCGCGTGCTGGCCGCCCTGGAAGAGCGTGCAGGTGGCGCGTTGCGCGCCGTACTCGAAGTCGATCCGCTGGACGGTCTTCGGAAAGCCCCAGATCGCACAGCCCGCTTCGCAGGTGAAGCTCTGGTCGACGGGCAGGTGCCGGATGTAGGTGCCCAGCCGGTTGCGCGCCAGGTCGAGGGCGGCGCCCAGGTACGGGATGCCCCGGGCCTCGCCGCGCGGACGCACGAAGAAGGCGACGGAGACCTCGTTGTAGTCGCCGAGGTCGTTGTCCCTGTAGTCGATGGCCGCGATGCTGCACAGGGCGCGGCCCGGCAGGACCTCGGCAACCTCGATCCCGGGCACGGGCACCAGCCGGCGCGCGGCGGCCGCCGACACGAGAAAGGTGGCGGCCCCCGAGGTCGCCCGGCGCACGACCACGGGAAAGGTGACCTCCCGACCCTGGATCTCGAAGCGGGGGGCAGTGGCCGACGCGCTCATGGCAAGCCTCCTCGTGGGAACGCCATGGCCGCAGAAGCGCTCACGGGCGTCGAGC
>JAOTUO010000345.1 GCA_029863845.1 Myxococcales bacterium | reverse complement strand
GGCCGACCGGCTGCTGCGAGGCATCGGCGTCGAGGTGTCGGCCCGCGGCGTGGCGGGCCTGTACCGCGAGTTCATCGACGCCTTCGTCCTCGACGAGCGCGACGCCGAGCAGTCGGCAGACATCGAGGCGATGGACCTGCGCGTGCGCGTGGTCGACACCCTGATGCGCGACGCCAAGGCCGCAGCGCGGGTGGCCGAGGCGGCCCTCTCCCTCGCCGTGGAGCTGTGATGATTCCGGCCGTGGTCCCGGTGAAGGCCCTGGCGGCGTCGAAGTCGCGCATGCGGCCGCGCCTCGGCGACGCCACCGCGCTGCGGCTCACGCTCGCCATGCTCGGCGACGTGCTCGAGGCGCTGCTCGGCGTGCGGGCGCTGGGACCGGTCGCCGTCGTGACGCCGGACGCCGAGGTAGAGCGAACGGCGCGCGCCGCGGGCGCCGAGGCCCGAGTGCGCCCGGACCCGGGTCTCAACGCCGCCGTCGATGGCGCCGCGGCGTCGCTGGCGCCCGCCGGACCGCTGCTCGTGGTGCTCGGCGACGTGGTCGGCGTGCGCTCCGCGGAAATCGAGATCCTGCTCGGCGCGCTCGACGACGCGGGTGGCCGCGGCGTCGCACTCGCGCCCGCGAGCGACGGCGGCACCTCCGCGCTGCTGCGGGTCCCGTCGGACTGCATCGCCGCGAGTTTCGGCCCCGGCAGCGCCAAGGCGCACCGCGACCTCGCGGTGCGCGCGGGCCTCCCCTTCCGGGAGATCGCCCTCCCCTCGCTCGCCCTCGACATCGACGAGCCCGACGACCTCGACACCTTCGTGCGCAGCGGCACGGGGGGCGACCGCACGCGCGCCCTGCTCTGCGAGCTGGGCTGGAAGCCGCGTTCGTGAGCGCCGCGCCCGGAGCCATCCGGCTCGTCGCGCTGCCGGGGGTCCCGGCGGTGCAACCGGGCGACGACCTCGCGGCGCTGGTGCGCGCGGCGGCCAACGCGGCGGCGTTGCGCCTCGAAGACGGCGTCCTCGTCGTGTGCCAGAAGGTGGTGTCGAAGGCCGAGGGGCGATTGGCGCGACTGGCCGACGTCGAGCCCTCGGCCGAAGCGCGCCGCATCGCCGCCGAGGACGGCAAGGATCCGCGCCACGTGGAGATCGTGCTGCGCGAGACGGTGCGCGTGGTGAGACTCGGCCATGGCGTGATGATCTGCGAGACGCGCCACGGCTTCGTGTGCGCCAACGCCGGCGTCGACCTGTCCAACGCGCCGGGACCCGACATCGCCGTGCTCCTGCCCCTCGACCCGGATGCCTCCGCCGCCGCGCTGCGCGAGGCGCTGCTCGCCTCCGGGGCCGGACCGCTGGCGGTCGTCGTCAGCGACACCTTCGGCCGGCCGTGGCGCGAGGGCCTGGTCGACGTGGCGATCGGCTGCGCCGGAATCGCACCGATCGACGACCAGCGCGGCACCCGCGACCTCGCCGGGCGCGAGCTTCAGGTGACCGCCACGGCCACCGCTGACCAGCTGGCGGCCGCGGCGGGGCTGCTCATGCGCAAGGACGCCGGCGTCCCCGCCGTCTGGATCGAAGGCGTCCGCGCCCGCGGCGACGGCCGCGTCCGCGACACCCTCCGCACCCCCGACACCGACCTGTTCCGCTAGCGCAACCGACACAGGACTCTCACGACGCGGCCGGGATCGAGGCGGTTCTCGCAGCGAATGGCTCGGCAATCTCCAAGAGATTGACTTCGTTCGCCTTCGGCTCACTGCGCGGCGGCTGCGCCGCCTTGCGAAATCCATGATGGCCTGCGCTTGATTTCGCTGCGAGAACCGCCTCGACCCCGGCCTGGGTGCCCTGCAAGCGCTGCGTTCAAAGCGGCGGGAGTCGAGGGGGATTCCGAAGCGAAACGAAGCGCAGCCCAGCGCCATGGTTCCCGCATCAGTGGGGCGGGGGCCGAGGCCAATCCCGCAGCGAAATCAAGCGCAGGCCGCCCCCGGTCTCCCTTCGCGGGCGCGATGCGCGCGCGGCCGAGCCATTCGCGGAGGGATTGGCCTCGGCCCCCGCCGCCCAGCTACGCAATGAGCGCGTCGATGGCGCGCCAGAGGTCGGCGATGCCGATTCCGGTCTCGGCGGAGGTGGCGACCAGGCGCTGCCGAGGGAGTTCCACCGCCGCGACAATTGAGCGCAGGCGCTGCGCGCGCCGCATCGCCTTGAGCTTGTCGACCTTCGTGAGCGCCACGATGGCGGGCACGTCGCGCTCCGCCAGCCACTCCAGCAGCGAGGTCTCGTCCTCCGAGAGATCGCGCCGCAGATCCTGCAGCAGCACCGCCGCCCGCAGCGCCTCGCGCCCCTGGAGGTAGGACTCGACCAGCTCCTTCCAACGCCGCCGCTCCGCCTTCGACACCTTCGCGTAGCCGTAGCCGGGCAGATCCACCAGCAGCAGGGCGCGGCCCGGTCGCTCGACCCGGTACCAGTGCACCAGCCGCGTCTTGCCGGGCGTTCGGCTCGTGCGCGCCAGCTGCCGGCGCTGCACCAGGCGGTTGAGCAGACTCGACTTGCCCACGTTCGAGCGCCCGAGAAACGCGACCTCGGGCGCGTCGGAGCGGGGAAACCCGTCGCGCGCCGCCGCCACGGCGACCAGGTCGGCCGAGAGGACCTTCATCGCCGGCGCGTGGCGCTCATCGCAACGACGGCAGCGCGCGCCCCAGCCGCTCGAGCGCCTCCTCGATCGACGCCTCGGTGGCCGCGCAGCAGAAGCGCAGCCACCCCTCTCCCGCCGCGCCGAAGTCGATGCCCGGCGTCACGCCGACGTGCGCGCGCTCCAGCAGGTCGAAGGCCAGGCGCAGCGAGTCGCTCCCGAAGGCGCGCGCGTCGGCGAACACGTAGAACGCCCCCTTCGGCACGACGGGAACGCCGAAGCCGAGCTTGCGCAGGCCCTCCACGAGCCGCAGGCGCCGCCGGTCGTAGGCGCTCCGCATCGCCGCGACGGTCTCGGCGCCCTCGCGCAGCGCGGCGAGCCCCGCGTGCTGCACGAAGCGGTTGGCGGAGATGAAGAGGTTCTGCTGCATCACCTGAAGCGGTCGCAGCGCGCGCGCAGGCACGATGGCGTAGCCCAGCCGGAACCCCGTCATCGCGTAGCGCTTCGAGAAGCCGTCGAGCACGAAGGCCTCGTCGCTCACCTGGCGAGCCGAGGTGACCCGGGCGCCGTCGTAGACGAGACCGTCGTAGATCTCGTCGGAGATGAGGGGGAGGCCGATCTCGGCCAGCGCGCGCAGCGTCTCCTCGCTCTGGACGGCGCCGGTGGGGTTGGCCGGTGAGCTCACGACGATGGCCCGCGTCCGAGACGTCACCGCGCGGCGCACGGCCTCCGGGTCGAGCCGGTACGCCTCCGCGGGGTCGGTGGGAACCAGCACCGGCACACCGCCGGCCGTGCGGATGAAGTTGGGGTAGCACGGGTAGTGGGGCGTCCCGACGATCACCTCGTCCCCCGGGTCCACCAGCAGGAAGAAGACGAGGAGCATCGCCGGCGAGGTGCCGTTCGTGACCAGCACGCGGCTGGCGTCCACCGGCCCCCCGAAGCGACGCGTGTGATCCTCCGCGATCGCCTCGCGCAGCTCGGCCAGGCCGCGGCTGTCCGAGTAGTGGGTCTCCCCCGCCTCGAGGGCCCGCACGCAGGCCTCCACCGCCGCGCGGGGGGGAGGAAAGTCGGGCTCGCCGATCTCGAGGTGGATCACCGGTAACCCCTCGCGCTCCATGGCGAAGGCGCGCTCCATCACCTCCATGGCGAGAAACGGCTCGATACCGTCCACGCGCGACGCGTAGGGCTGGTGCATCCGGTCCGGGTAGCCGCAGCGGAGCGGCGTGTCAAGCGGATCGACGTTGCAAGTCCGCGAATTCCGAAGCATTTCCCGATGTCGTCGGTTTGACGCTCCACGGGGCGGTTGATACCTTGTGGTTCGAGGGGGGCCGGTGCGCATGTCGAAGGGCGTTCAGATCGCCGGCGGAGCGACGCTCATCGCGTTGCTGTTCACCTGGTACGCCTCGTCCAACTTCGAAGGCATCGCCTACTACCAGACTCTGGCGGAGTTCCAGGAGC
>JAOTUO010000045.1 GCA_029863845.1 Myxococcales bacterium | reverse complement strand
TGCGGCGGAGCTCTACGGCAGAGCGATCGCGAGCGTCGCCACCCTCGGCCTGCTCCTGATGCCGCGCGTCTTCTTTCAGGGGCATCTCGCGAGTCTCGACTATTCGATCACCGCGCTGATCTTCTGCGCCGCCTTCACCTACTGGAGAAGCGAAAGGCACGCGGGCTGGATGTTCGCGACGGGGTTCATCCTGGGCCTCGGAATGCTGACGAAGATCAACGCGGCTTTCGCCTACATTCCGATCTCGACGCTGATGCTTCTTCGTTCCCGGGCGGCCCTGGCGAGCCTCTTCCGCACCCGAAGCCGGGCGAGCGCGGTCGCGTGTCTTCGGATCGCCGTCCGGCACCTCCCGCTGCTGGCCCTGCCCTGCCTGATGTTCTTCGCCCTCTGGCCCTGGCTGTGGCTCGATCCGATCGGGCGCGCGCTGGCCTTCTTCGGCTACCACATGACCCACGCGGATGTGCCGGTCTTCTACCTGGGCGCGCAGTACCTGGAAGCGCCTTTTCATTACCCGTTCGTGATCACGCTCGTCACGATCCCGGTCGTGTCGCTCGTCGTCATTCTCATCGGCATGGCACGCTGCCATAGCGGCCGCACGGCGCCCGCGACGCTCTACATCGCGATGAACGCGCTGGTCCCCCTGATCGTCGTCGCGATGCCCGGCATTCCGAAGTACGACGGGGCGCGGCTCTTCCTGCCCACCTTTCCGTTTCTCGCGCTCCTCCTCGGGCGGGGTCTGGCGGCCCTTCTGGGGCGGTTGTCCCGGCCTCGGACCCGGCGAGCGGCCCTGGGCGCGTACACCCTCGGTCTCGTCGCGACGGCCGTTCCGGCCATGGCCAAGGTCCACCCTTACGAGTTCGGCTACTTCAACGAGCTCGTCGGCGGCTACCGCGGCGCCGCCGCGCTCGGCTTCGAATCCGAATACTGGGGCAGCTCCTACCGCGCGTTGATTCCCTGGCTGAACCAGAACGCCGACAAGGCGTTGCGCGTTCCCATCGGCAGCCACCTGTTGGCCGTCTCGAAACGCTACGGTGAACTCGACCGCTCGCTGAGCCTGGGGAAGCGCAACCGCTACGACTACCTCGTGCTGCTCACGAGGCAGGGAATGTTTCGCGAGGCAGAGTGGCGTTACTTTCGCGACGAGACGCCGCTATTCTCGATCGGTCCACCGGGTTTGGGTCTGGTGAACGTCTACGAATTCGAGAACCCGTAGCGGCGCCGGCCGTCGCGCAGACGCGCGGGGTACACTGAGCACCCCATGCCGGAGGAACAGCCGCGAAGGAGTCGACGCGAGCCCGCGAACCGGTCCGGGCCCGATCGAGCGGGCACGCGCGCTCTCCGCTACGGGACCCTCACCCTGCTCGCGCTCGGAGCCGCAGGCGCCGTCGCGCTGCTCGCGGCGCGGGAAGACCCCGCGCGCCCGGCAGCGCCCCCCGTACCGCCGCCGCGGGCGGAGTCGGCGCCGCGCGGCGCGATCGCAGCGACCTTCAGCGTGCCGGACGCCGGCCCCGGGCGCTGGCACGAGTTCCGAACGCACCGCTTCGACTCGCGGCTCTCTCCCGAGCAGCGAGCGGAGATCGAGCGGCTCGAAGCGCTGGGCTACGTCGGCGGCTCGCGCGAGACCGACGGCCCGAGCCGCGTCACCGTCCACGACCCCAGGCGTGCCTACGCCGGTCTCAACCTGGCCACCTCCGGCCACGGCCCCGAGGCGTTCCTGCTGGACATGGAGGGCGAGGTTCTCCACCGCTGGCGTCATGCGTTCTGGGACGTCTGGCCCGAATACCCGGTCGCCAGGGACGCGCCCCCGACCCAGGTCTGGCGCCGTGTCCACCTGTACGGGAACGGGGACCTGCTGGCGATCTTCGAGGGGCTGGGCCTCATCAAGCTGGACGCCGACTCCAACCTGATCTGGGCCCGCCCGCTGCGCGCGCACCACGATCTCGAGGTGATGCCCGACGGGCGCATCTACGTGCTCACACGCGAGGCGCATCTGGTTCCGCGAATCAACGAGGAGGAGCCGGTCGTCGAGGATTTCGTTTCGATCCTCGACGCGAGCGGCCAGGAGCTGCGCCGCGTCTCGCTGCTCGCGGCGCTCGAGCGCTCCGATTTCGCACGCGAATGGCGCGAGTCCGGAGGACGGCGCGGAGACCTCTTCCACACGAATTCGCTCTCGGTCCTGGACGGGAGCCTCGAGCGGAAAACGCCGGGCTTCCGGGCCGGGAACATCCTAGTCTCGTTGCTCACGCTCGACATGGTGGCGGTGGTGGATCTCGAGCAGGAGAAGATCGTCTGGGCCCGGCGCGGGAGCTTCCGGCGCCAGCACGACCCGAAGCGGATCGCAAACGGCAACCTGCTGCTCTTCGACAACGTCGGTTCGAGAAATGCATCCACGGTGATGGAGCTCGACCCGCGGACCGGCGCGCTCGTCTGGCAGTACAGCGGCGACCCGGCGTCTCCGTTCCTCTCCAGGACCTGCGGAACCGCCGAGCGCCTGCCCAACGGAAACACGCTCATCACCGAGTCGGACGCTGGGCGGGCCTTCGAGGTGACGCCGGAGCGCGAGATCGTCTGGGAGTTCTTCAATCCACACCGCGCCGGCGAGCGGAGCCAGTACATCGCCACCCTCTTCGAGGTGGTGCGGCTGCCGGCCGACTTCGACGTCAGCTGGGCGCGGGGATCTCGAGCGGAGTGAGCCCGTCCCGGATCGCCTCGCTGGCGCTCCTCACGGGAGCCGTGGTCGTGTTCCTGCACGAGTCGTGGAGCGTGCACCCGCAGCTCGACGACGCCTACATCTCCTACCGCTACGCGCTCAATCTCGTGGAGGGACGGGGCCTCGTCTTCAATCCCGGCGAGTACGTCGAGGGCTACACGAACCTGCTCTGGACGCTGCTGGTGGCGGGCGGGCTGGCGCTCGGCTGGAACGCGAACGGGGTCGGTCACACGCTCGGCGTCGCGAGCGGAGCCGCGCTGCTGGCAGCCACCTGGGTCTACGCCGGCGCCGGGCTCGCGCCGCGGCGGGCGTGGATCGCCGCCCTCGCGCCCTGGATCGTGCTCGCCTCGACGGCGTTCGTCGTGTGGACGGTTTCGGGAATGGAGACACCGCTCTTCGCCGCCACCACGACGGCGACGCTGGCGGCCCTGGCACGCGGACGACCGGGCCTGGCCACGCTCGCCGCCGGCCTGGCGACCCTGACGCGGCCGGAGGGAGCGATCGCCGCCGCCGTGGTCCTGGCCTTCCACCTGTCCGCGCACCGGGGCCGGGGGCTGCGGGCCTGGTGGCTGCCGGCGGCGTACCTGCTCGCCCTGGCCCTGATGACCGCCTTTCGAACGACCTACTACGGCTCACCGATCCCCAATACCTTCTACGCCAAGGTCGGCGGCATTCCCGCGACCCGCGGCCTCGCCTACCTGGGGCACTTCCTCTCCGCCGGCGCCGCCTGGCTGCTGCTGCCGGCGGTCCTCGCCGTGGTGAGCGACCGGCGCTGGTGGCCCGGTGCCCTGTACGTCGCCCTCACGACGGTGTACGTGGTGGCGATCGGGGGCGACGTGTTCGGCGACAGCCGATTCCTCGTGCCCGCGCTCCCGCCCCTGGCGGTGCTCGCGGTGCGTGGGGCGGAGCGCAGCTTCGCGGTCCACCGGGCTGCGGGGGTGGCCGTCGCGAGCCTCCTGCCGGCCGCCGCGTGCTGGTTCGTCTTCGGCACCCTCCACCCCGCGGCGCTGCTGGGAAGCGATCCGTCGCAGCGCAGCCGCATCCTCGATCGCGTGGACCGCGGCAACAGCAACTTCGAGCGGGCCGGAAAACGGAGGGCCGACGTGCTGCGGGGCCGCGGCGAAGCGATCCGACTCGTGGCGGCCGGTGCGATCGGCTCGTTCGGCTTCTACTCGCGGCTTCCCGTCCTCGATTACCTGGGCATCGTGGATCCCGTGGTCGCGCGCACCACCACCCGGGCCCTCCACGCTGCTCACCCGAAGCCCGGACACCTGCGCTCCGACGCCGACTACGTCTTCTCGCGCGAGCCGGACTACATCCTCGTGCCCCGGCGTGAAGGCCAGCGTCGCGGACCGACGCCGGGGGCGATCCTCGATATCTGGGCGCATCCCGCGCTGGACGCGCACTACCGGTGGGACGACGAGCTGAGGGCCTACCGGCGGCGCGGGCCGGCCGCGGAGGCGCGCTGACGTGCGCGCGGCGTTCGTTGTCGCCGTCCTGCTCGGCCTCGGGTGCAGCCCGTCGGTACCGCCGAACATCGTGCTTATCATCGGCGACGACCACGGCTACACCGATTTCGGGTTCATGGGTGCGCCGGTCGTTCGCACGCCTCATCTGGATCGCCTCGCAGACGAGGGGACGTTCTTCCCCGTCGGATATGCGACCGCCAGCGTGTGCCGTCCGTCCCTCAACACCCTGCTGACCGGATTGCACCCACACCAGTGGGAGCTCCGCCTCCGACAGCTCGAGCGCAGCGGCATCCAGCGCGCGCGCTGGACGGAGATCCAGGACGTCCAGACCCTGCCCCGGCTCCTCGCCGAGCGCGGCTACACCAGCTTCCAGGCCGGGAAGTTCTGGGAGGGCACCTTCGACATGGCCGGCTTCACCCTGGGCATGGCGTCCGCCAAGAAGAACACCCGGAACCTCTACGAACTCATGGGTGGAGAGAGCCTACGGCTGGTGCGCGAGACGTCGAAGCCCGTCTACGATTTCATCGATTGGCACCGCGAGGGCCCCTTCTTCGTGTGGTTCGCTCCCTACCTCCCCCACAAACCCCACGACGCGCCGCGGCGCTTCACCCGGCTCTACCAGAACGCCGAGCTTCCGGAAGAGACGAAGCGCTACTACGCCAACATCACGCGCTTCGACGCTGGGGTCGGCGAGCTGCTGACGTATCTCGAGCGCGAGGGGCTGCGCGAGCAGACCCTCATCGTGTACCTCTCCGACAACGGCTGGGAAGTGTCGAGCGGAGTCCGTTCGCGGTACGGCGGCCCGAAGGGCAAGAACTCACTCTACGAGGTCGGCTTTCGCACGCCCGTCATCTTCAGCTGGCCCGGTCACATCCCGGCCGGGCGGGCGAGCGCTGCGCTCGTCTCGACGGTGGACGTGTTCGCGACGCTGCTCGATTACGCGGGGGCTGAGCTCCCGGCGGATCGCTCCGGGCGCAGCCTGCGGCCCGTGCTCGAGGGTCGGACTGACGGCGTTCGGGACGTCATCATCGGAGCCATGGACGAGGTGCGCGCAAGCGTCGCGGCGGGCCAGCCGCCCGCCGACGGCGAGCGCGACACGAGGGCGGGGGGTCGCTTTCTCCGCGACCGGCGCTGGCACTACCTCTGGTACGAGGAGGGCGACGACGAGCTGTACGATCTGGAGGAAGATCCCGCCGAGAATCACAACGTCGCTGCGCAGCACGCGGAGCGGATCGAGGAATTCCGCCGACGCGTGCGGGAGTGGGACGCCGAGACGCGGCGCGGATTCGCGCCGTCCCCGTAGGCGTCGCGGAGCAGCCATGCAACGAGTCGTCCATCGAACCTGCACCCTGTGTGAAGCCTGCTGCGGGATCGAGGTGCACGTGGAAGCCGAGCGCATCCGGGCGATCCGCGGAGATCCCCTGGATCCGCTGAGTCGGGGACACGTCTGCGCCAAGGCCGTCGCCCTCCGAGACCTCCACGAAGATCCCGACCGCCTGCGCCAGCCGATCCGACGGCGCGGCTCCGACTGGGAGCCGATCGGCTGGAAGGAGGCCTTCGACCTGGCCGCCGAGGGAATTCTGCGGGCGCGGGACGGCCACGGCCAGCGGAGCGTAGCGACCTACCTGGGCGAGCCCGTGGTGCACAACCTGGGCGCGCTGCTGTTCTCGGAAGAGCTCGTCGAAGCCGTCGGCGCGCAGACACGCTTCAGTGCCAACACACTGGATCAGATTCCCCGGCAGCTCGCCTGCCACGAGATGTACGGCAGCGGCTACTTCGTCTCCGTTCCCGACGTGGACCGCACCGATCACATGCTGATCATCGGAGCGAACCCGATCGACTCGAACGGCGGGCTCATGACCGCTCCGGGGATTCGCCGCCGGCTGCGGGCGATTCGGGAGCGCGGCGGCAGGGTGGTGGTGATCGATCCGCGTCTCACCGCGACGGCGCAGCGGGCCGACGAGCATCACTTCATCCGACCGGGCACCGACGGCCTCCTGCTGGCCGCCCTGGTAGGGACGATCTTCGACGAGGACCGGGTCCGTCTGGGGCGGCTCGAACCGATCGTGGACGGCCTCGACGTCGTGCGGCGGGCCGTGGCCGGGTTCCCGCCCGAGGCCGAGGCCGCCCGAACCGGCATCGAGGCCCCCGTCATCCGCGCCCTCGCCCGCGCCTTCGCCGACGCCCCGAGCGCGGTCTGCTACGGGCGTATGGGCACCAGCGCGGTTCGATTCGGGACGCTCACGAGCTGGCTGATCGAGGTGCTCAACGCGATCACGGGGAACCTGGATCGTCCCGGGGGCGCGATGTTCCCCAGGCCCGCCGTCGACGTGATCTCCCTCCAGCCGGCCACCCGCCGCGGCCGCTGGCGTTCGCGGACCCGGGACCTGCCGGAGTTCATGGGGGAGCTGCCCACGGCCAGTCTGGCCGACGAGATCGAGACGGCCGGCGAGGGACAGATTCACGCGCTCGTGACGCTGGCTGGAAACCCCGTCCTCTCCTCCCCCGCTGGACATCGGCTCTCCGAAGCCCTGCGGAAGCTCGACTTCATGGTATCGATCGACTTCTACCTGAACGAGACCACGCGCCACGCAAACGTGATCCTGCCACCGGTGGGTCCCCTGGAACGCAACCACTACGACCTGGCGTTTCAGCTCTTCAGCGTACGGAACACGGCGCGCTGGTCTCCCGCGGTGTTCGATGCGCCGGCCGGGGCGCGCACCGACGCGGAGATCCTCCTGGAACTGTCCAGGCGTCTGCAGCGGGCCCGGGGCGTCGGCGGCCTCCTCAGAGCGGTGGCCCAGCGCGCGGTTCTCGGAGTGGGCGCGGACCGCGTTGCGAGGGGGGTGCTCGCAGCGGCGCTCCGAACGGGGCCCTACGGCCGCCTGCTGCCCTGGCGACGGGACGGACTCACGCTCGCAAGACTCCGCGATTCACGGCACGGCGTCGATCTGGGTCCGCTGGTTCCCGCACTGCCGGAGCGGCTTCCCGGCCGGAGCCGGCGCATCGAACTCGCGCCGGAAGACGTGATCGTCGACTTCGAGCGCCTGCGACGGAGCCTGGACGAGCCGCCGCCGAGGCTGCAGCTGATCGGGCGCCGGGAGCCCCGGAGCGTGAACAGCTGGTGCCACAACCTGCCGACCCTGATGCGGGGGCGCCGCGGCTGTCTTCTGCACGTCCATCCCGCCGACGCCGACGCCCTCGGAATCGACAACGGGGCCGCGGTGCGGCTCGCGAGCCGCGTGGGCTCCATCGAGGTGAGGGTGCACATCACCGAGGCAGTGATGCCCGGAGTGGTGTGTCTGCCGCACGGCCATGGCCACGGGCTGGAGGGCTCCCGCCTGAAGGTCGCCGCCGAGCACGCCGGCGCCAGCATGAACGACCTGACGGATCCGGCCGAGATCGATCCGCTGTCGGGCAACGCGGTCCTCTCGGGCGTACCCGTCGCGATCGAGCCGCGGGCCCGATGATCCGCGCCCCGCGCCGGGTGGACCCCGCCGAAGGGAGGCGGCAGGAATCGCCGCGCCGGCGGTGCGGTATTCTCGGTGCGCACGGCCAAGGCGACGGGAGACACCCGGCCCATGCCGATGGTGAATTTCGCGGACTCTCTGCGCGAGGACCTCGTCTTCTGGGACCTCCCCCGCCAGGACAAGCCGTCTCTTCTGAAGGCCCTCAGCGGCGAGGTCGCCGCCCGGCTCTCGGCCGTGGACGCAGCGGCGCTGTACGACCAGCTCCTGGCGAGGGAGGCGGAGCAGTCCACGGGCATCGGGGGCGGATTGGCGCTGCCTCACGCCACGGTGGCCGGCCTGGAGCAGCCGCTCCTGGTCGTGGGACGGACCCGCGAAGGCGTGGACTTCGCCGCCCCGGACTCCAGACCGGTCGACCTCTTCTTCCTGCTTCTCAGTCCACCGGGAGCCGAGGCTCAGCACCTGCGCGTCCTGGCGCGCCTGGCACGGATCTTCGCCCGCGAGGAGCGGGTCGAGAGGCTGCGGAGCGCGACGGGACCCGAGGCCTTGTTCCAGATGTTGCTGGACGAGGACGCGCGGCATGTCTACTAGCGGTCGGCAGCTCCTCCTGGCGGCGGTCAAGGACCACCGCCGCGTCGAACGCGTGCTGGAAGGCTTCCTCGAGCTCGGGCTGCCCGGTGCGACGGTGATCGACGCCAAGGGCATGGGGCAGATCGTGAGCACCGAGATCCCCATCTTCTCCAGCTTCCGCGCGCTCTTCCCCGGCGGCGGCGAGCAGAGCTACCTGATCCTCTCGATCGTCCGAGAGGAGCAGATCGAGGAGGCGATCCGCCTGTTGCGCGACGTCTGCGGAGACTTCACGCAGAAGGGCACCGGGATCGTCGTCACACTCCCGGTCACCGGGTTCGTGGGCCCGGCATAGCGCGACGAAGCCGAATCGTGGATTGGAAGGCAGCTCAGTCGACGGCGGCGAGCGGCGGGGGTTCGGGACGCTCTCGCAGGTAGCGTGCCAGCAGTCGGTGCGTCACCTGCTTCCGGCGCTCGATCTGGGTGGTGCTGGTTTCGTCTCCTCGCCGGCCGAGGATGTCGGCGTGGTAGTGAAGCGCCGTCTCGAGGGGATAGGGGTTCGCGCCGTGGCCCGCGATCGCGTCGTACAGGAGCTTCAGGCCGCCTCGCCTCTCGAACTTCGTCCACGACTCCCCTGGCTTTTTCAGCCTGGCCGGCGCGTGATGGCGAATCACCGCGAGGACGAGCTCCTTCTGGGCCTCCGTGAGCCCCAGGCGACCCAGGATCGCCCGCGCCGCCTCGACGCCCCGCTCGATGTGGTCGGCCCCCTCATCCGCCCCGACGTAGGCCTTTCCGAGATCGTGCAGGGCGGCAGCCAGCACCAGAAGGTCGTGGCGACTGACGCCGTCGATCTTCCCGTCGAGCTCCCGCTTCACCCGTAGGCGCTCGCGGTCAGGCAGGAAGTCGAGGGGAAGCACACGGTCCTCGAGCTGGTCGAGCACCTCCAGCGTATGGTAGTAGGCGTCGAAGCGGTGCGGCGAACGCTGGGTCACGCTGCGCAGAGCGCTGATCTCGCGGATCAGGGGCTCACCCGCCGTGATCCGGTCACGGATCACGGCGAGCGGCAGGAAGTTGGCCAGGATCGGGACCATGTGGGTCTGGAACCGCTTGCGGCCGCTCACCAGCTGGTAGAGATCGACGCGCTCCGCCGGCGTCATCGCGTGTCCACCGTGCAGCTTGAACAGCACCTCCCCCCACTCGGGATAGGACTCGTAGAGCCCACGGACCTCCCCCTCGGACACCCGGTAGGTGGGCTGGCCGCGGAAGCTGACCGGAATCCTGCGCTGCGGATTGGCGAAGCGCCGCTCGAGGACGCGTTCCTTGACCACGCCGATGGCGTCGATGGCATTCTCCGGGGTGAGCGCGCGGGCGCCGTCGTCGGCCTTCCATGTCCGAAACTCGCGCCGGAACGCGTCGATGCCGACGATGTTGATCCGGCGCAGGCCGTTGACGAGGTTGCAGCCCTTGAAGCGCAGCATGCCGTTGAGGAGCTCGCGGCCGAAATCGCGGTCCACGAACTCGTTGAAGGCGTCGACCCCCATTTCGGCCACCTGCCGGAGGAAGTGGGCCGCGTTGCGGGGGCATACGCGCATGCGCGTGAGGAAGGCCTCACGGGTCTCCCGATCGCTCATCAGCCGCTCGAAATCCTCCTTGCCCATCAGCGCCACGACCTGGACGATCTCCACCGTGTCCCGGGGATTCTTCTTGAAGCCCGCGCTGAAGCACTCCCGGTCGTGCGTGACGTCTTCGATGATCCGGTGCGTGTCGAGGAACTGCGTCGGCCCCATGTCGGCGATCTTGTGCAAGGCGTTGCTGATGCCCCACTGGTGCTCGCTGACGGCGTGGTTGAAGGTCGCCGGGGACACGACGTAATCGACGAGGCGCCGCAGCCGGATGGCGTCGATGCGGGCCGTGGCCAGCAGGAGCTCCACGACCATCCACAGGTTGCGCTCGACCGCCGTGCGGAAGGCGGGCGTGTCGAGGGCTTCGAGGGAGTTCCGATAGATGTCGATGATCTTGCGAGCGCCCGACTTCTCCGCGTCGCCCAGGTCGTTGATCATGCGAAGGGCCCGCGCCGTCGATTGCGGGTGAGCACGTCGCGAACGCTCGAAGGCCGCGGGCGTGAACACCAGGTCGCTGAGGGCCCGGAAGTCGCGGCTTCCCATGCGTTTGATCTCGGCCTCGATCACCGGCCGATCGGGCACCCCTTCGCGGACGCGGTCGCGGAACACCCGGTGGAACGGCCGCTCCGAGATCTCGGCTTCACGCGCCGACGCACCCACCAGCTCCAGGAGCCCCTGAGGGTCACTGCGCATCTTCTCCCCGAACAGCGCAACGGCCTCGGGATCCTCGATGGCGCGCTCGAAGCGGCCGTCCGGCATGCGATCGTACAGGCGTACGAGCTTGACCGACGGCCAGGGAGCGCTGCGCCACGACGCCTTGGGGAGCTGGTTGTCCCCCGTGAGGTGGGTGCAGCAGCGATCGTAGGCGCGTACGTAACGCCACCAGCGCATGTTGTTGATGCTCCGGAACGCATGGGCCGTGTTCCACGGCTGCTTCGCCAGGGTCTCGCGAAACAGGGCCGCCCCCATCGTCTTGGTCACCACGGTCCGGGTCTCGGGAATGCCGATCGCGTGGGCCTCGTTGACGATGTCCGCGGCGGCCCACGGCGTCGTCGCCAGCGCCCGGTTGAAGGATTCCTCACTGAACAAGCCGTCCGTCAGGCCCTTGAAATTCTCGACCCCGACCTCGTGGATGCCCCGGGCCAGCTCGGCGACGTATTCCCGGCTCTTCTCGAAGGCCGCGACGAACGCCTCCGGCCGGATCGTGGAGGAGAGCAGCTTGGAGAAGCGATCGACGCCGATGGCGCTCAGGTGCAGGGTCAACTCGTGGAGATGCTCCGCCGAGCGTTCGTGGGCGTCGAAGATCCGGTAGTGGCCCACCAGGCCGTAGAGCAGGTCGTAGGCGGGGCGCAGCCTTCCAGGCCAGCGACGACCGGTGACCTTGCCGGCCTCGACGAGCTGCTGCCACAGGGCGTCCCGCCGACGCGCTTCGAGATCCCAGCCGATCCGATCGATCTCCTGGACGGCCCTCACCAGCTCGGTGGGGCTGTCCACGACGATGACGCCCGCCGCGGCCAGATGCCGTTTCTTGACCCGGGGGTCGTCCGCCTCGGAGTACTTCAGCGAACCCTGGTGTCCGTAGTGCACACCGGCGGGGAGGGCCTCGCCGGTGACCAGCGCGATCACCGGTTTGCTGATGATGCCCGTCCCAATCAGCCGCGCTGCCAGCTGCTCCTGGATGCCCCCCGACTCCCCGTTGAGAACGATGAAGCGGGTGCGCGAATCCTGCTCCAGCATCACGAGGGATTCGAGAAAGCCGAAGCCGGTGTACCGGTCCCCGCCGACGGCCCACGCGGAGCGCGTTCCGATGCCCGCAGCCGCCGCCTTGTCGACGATGTCGAAGACGACCGTACCGCTGCGACCGACGACGCTCATGCCGCCGATCGTCTTGAAGAGGAAGGCGGGCATGTTGCCGAGCTTGAAGAGATCGGCTCCGCCCTCCCGCTCCCCGACGATCAACACGCCCGGAGAGTTGGGCCCGATGCAGATCGTCCCGTTCTCGTCCAGGCGGTCCATCACGCGGATCGCCTTCTCGTAGGTCACGTTCTCGGCGACGACGATCATGAGTCTCGTCTTCGGGAAGGCTTCGATGCAGTCCCGGGTAGCGCCCAGGACCCGGCCGGCCGGCGCGTAGTTGAGCACGATGTCGACGTCGCCCCGGGCCGCCACGGCCTCCCGAACGCCGGCAAAGACCGCGACGCCCGGGATGCCCGAATCCGCGTGCTTGGCGGCGGTTGGCGTCGCCACCCAGGCGACCTGGATGCCCTGATCCACCATCATCCCGATCTGGTAGCGGGCGGTCTTGCCAAAGCCGAGGATGCCGACGCGCGTGGTCTCCTTGGAGCCGAAGACGTTCTCGAGGGTCCGATCGGGGGTCAACCAGGCTCTCGGATCCAGGGTCACGCCCAGACGCGCGCGGGCGGAGAGGGCGGCCTCGACCTCGAGAGCGACGCGGCCGGTCTCCGGCGCCGTCACGGGCCCGAGCGCGAACCGCGCGAGCGTCTTCTCGACGAGATCGTGGGTCGAGCGGGCGAGCGTCACGGCGGCCTGACGCCGTTCGAGGCCGCGCAGGGTCGCCTGGTTGTCACCGGCGTCCGGGGCCGTGAAGCGCAGGATGACCGGCACCCGCCCCTCGACCGACGCGCAGAACCGGTCGACGGCGGCCGCGGTGTCGCGGGCGGAGGCCACCCCGCTGATCATGTTGACGACGAGAACGTCCAGATCGGGGCGCACGCTGCGGACCATCTCGAAGGCGGCGGCGATCTTGGTCTCGTTGAAGTCCCGCTTCAGATCGATCATCCCGGCGATGCAGAGGGAGTTCGAGAGCTGATCGACCGTATTCGTCGCCACCCCGGCGCCGTTGGAGACGACGAAGACTCCGCTCCCCCGTCCGGAGCTGCGGGGCTCCGGTCGCGCAGCGAAGAGCGTGATGTTCAGGTCGTAGCGCTCGTCCCGGAACACCAGCGTGCCGCCCCCTTCGCCGCTCTCGCAGCGGAGGAAGGCATCGGGGAGCGGTTCGTGCTCGAGCCGGGTCTGGGCGATGCGGTGGTCCAGCTCGCGGAACAGCGTCGGCTCGATGCCCGGCAGGTCTTCCTGGCGCACCCTGCGGATCGGTCGCTCCACCCGAATCCGGTGGTGTTTCGGGAAGTTACGGGGGTGGCGGGGATCGGATTCGGGGGGCATGGGCGCGTTTCATTATACCAATGGGCCGCGCGGACCGCGGAGAGCGCCGGGGCCGGCTCGACCGCGGCGACGCTGCGCTCGAGCACGGCTCCCGCGAACGCGTCTCCGCTGGCCAGCCGCCGGATGCGGCCCCATATTCGCGCCGATGCTCCCGGCCCCGCGCGCGAACTCATCGGAGCGTCCGAGTCCCCGGATGCGCCGCGTCCACGCGCTCGGCGTCGTCCTGTTGCTCGCGAGCGGGGCCTGTCGTGCGCGCGACGGCGCCCACGAGCTTCGGCTCCAGGGCGAGGCTCTGGGCACCGCGTGGTCCGTCCGTCTCGTCACGCGGGAGGCGCCGGATGCGGATCGGACCGCGGAGCTGCGCCGCCGGGTGGTTGCGACACTGGATCGCGTCGATCGGGGAATGTCGACCTGGCGCGAGGACGCGGAGATCGTCCGCTTCAACCGCCGTGCAGGCGCGCAGCCGTTTCGCTTCTCGCCGGAGACGCGCCGCGTCGTCGCCGCGGCGCTCGCCCTCGCCCGCGAGACGCGCGGCGCCTTCGATCCGACGGTCGCTCCGCTGGTGGCGCTGTGGGGATTCGGGGCCGCCGCGGCCGCGACGGATCCCGACGCGGAGGCGCTGGCGCGGGCGCGCGCGCGGGTCGGGTGGCGCCACCTGGAGTGGGACGAGTCGGGCGGCCTGCTCGCCCGCGTGCCGGGCTTGCAGCTGGACCTTTCCGCCATCGCCAAGGGGTACGCCGTGGACGCCGTCGCCGGCGAACTCGCCGCCGAGCAGCCCCTCGGCATCCTCGTCGAGCTGGGAGGCGAGGTGAGCGCCTTCGGCGCCCGGGCGAGCGGAGACGCCTGGCGCGTCGGCATCGAGAACCCCGTCACGCCGGGCGCCGGCCTGGAAGCGGTGGTGGCACTGACCCACCGGGCGCTGGCCACCAGCGGCGACTACCGCCAGGAGCGAATCGCAAACGGCGAACGCCGCAGCCACGTGGTGGACCCGCGCAGCGGCGTACCGGTGCGCAACGGCGTGGCCTCCGTCAGTGTCGTGGCGCCCACCTGCATGGAGGCGGACGCGGTCGCGACGGCGCTCATGGTGCTGGGGACCGACGAGGCTCTCACCTGGGTCGAAGCGCGCCCCTGGCTGGACGCCCTGCTGCTGGTGCGGAGCGGCGACCGGATCGTCGAGCGTCGAGCCTCGTCGGGATGGAGCCGCTGGCTGGCTCCGGAGCGCTGAGCGAGGAGCCCGCGCGGGTGCAGTCGCCGCACTCCGGCGCCGCCTCGGAACAACCCGCCTCGCCCGACGTCTCGACCCCGCGCCGCAGGAGCGCCCACAGGGCACAGGCGACCGCCAGCGCGAGAACGGCCAGCACGTGCGTCACCGCGGCTGCCTCCGGACGGCATCGAATCGCGCGCACTCCACCGGCTTCCCCCTAGGCCGCGCTGCTGAAGAGACCCGCGAAGCCCATGAACGTCAGGCTGAGGATGCCCGCGATCAGGAAGCTCATCGCGGCGCCCTTCAGCGCCTCGGGCAGGCTCGCCAGCTCGTTCTCCTCGCGGATCCCCGCCATCAGCACCAGCGCCAGGGTGAGCCCCACGCCGGCGCCCAGGGCGAAGACGATCCCCTCGACGAACCCGTAGCCGCGGTTGGTCTGGAACAGCGCCAGCCCGAGGATCGCGCAGTTGGTCGTGATCAGGGGCAGAAAGATCCCCAGCGCGCGAAACAGCGCGGGGCTGAGCTTCTTGATGGCCATCTCGACGAACTGCACGGTGCTGGCGATGACGACGATGAACGCGATCAAGCGGAGGTAGGGGGCGTGCGGCAGCACGAAGGTGTTCAGGAACCAGGCGCAGACCGAGGTGACGACCATGACGAAGATGTTCGCCAGCCCCATGCGCACGGCCGTCTCGATGCGGCCGCTCACACCGAGGAAGGGACACAGCCCGAGGAAGTAGGAAAGGGTGAAGTTGTTCACCACGCTGGCCGCGACGAAGATCCAGACGAGCTCCCGCCAGTCCACCTCCGGCATCACGCCACCCACCGCTCGTCGAGCTCGTCGCCGGCTTCCTTGTGCGCTCGCTCGCGGCGCGCCCGCAGGTGGGCGAACACCGCGAGCATCAGCCCGAGGGTGATGAAGCCGCCGGGCGGCAGGATCATGATCACCCACGGCTCGAAGAGCGGGCCGAAGAGGTCGACGCCAAACAGGCTTCCGCTACCCAGGATCTCGCGGATCGCACCCAGCGAGAGCAGCGCGAGGCTGAAGCCCAGCGACATGCCGCCGGCGTCGGCCAGCGAGGCGCGCACGGTGTTGCGGGACGCAAAGGCCTCCTGACGACCGAGGATGAGGCAGTTGACCACGATCAGGGCGACGAAGGCGCCCAGCTCCTTGTGGACGGCGGGAGCGAGGGCCTGCAGGCTGAGATCCGCGACCGTGACGAAGGTGGCGATCACGATGATGAAGCTCGTGATCCGTACCTGCTTCGGGATGATGTTTCGCAGGGACGAGACGAGCAGGCTCGAGCCGACGAGGACGAAGGTGGTGGCGGCGCCCATGGCCAGGCCGTTGATGGCGGAGTTCGTGACCGCCAGCGCCGGACACAGTCCGAGCAGCTGGACGAAGACCGGATTGTCCCTCCAGAGTCCTTTGACCAGCTCGTCGTAGGTCTCCGCCTGGGTGCGCATCAGTCTCGCTCCGTCGCCGCGCCCGGCGAGGCCGGCGGCGGCGCGGCGGCGGTCGGGAGCCGCTCCAGCCAGCGCGCGTTCGCCTGGTTGATGATCTTCACGACGGCGTTGGACGATATGGTCGCACCGCTGATGGCGTCCACCTCGTTGTCGTTCGTGCGGCCCCGCCTGACGACGACGACTTCCGGGGTCACGCGCAGATCGCTGAAATTGCTCACGAAGTCCTGGTCCTTGATGATCTTGTCGCCCAGGCCCGGCGTCTCGCGGCTCTCGAGCACCCGCAGCCCCACGATCCGCCGGCGCTCCGGGTCGTAGCCGTAGATCAGCTTGATGGTGTCCTGGAAGCCGGGCCCCTCGGCGGGGATCGCGAAGCCGATCCGCTTGCCCGCCTCGTCGTAGCCGGCGTAGATCGCCGACTCGGCGCCGGGATCCGCGTCCCCGGCCTCGACCGGCGTCAGCTCGCCGTGGCGAAGCGTCAGGGCCTCCCGCGAACGCGCACCGGGCAGCACCCGGAAGATCGCGGCCTCGAGGGCCTCCATCCGGTTCCGCGCGATGCGGGGCTGGGTGATCATGTAGACGCTCACCAGCGCGAGCCCCGAGCAGAACCCGGCGATGCCCAGCGTGGACATCATGCGCGCGGGTCCGGCTTCGCGTTGCACCACGGGTCAGGCTCCAAAGGATCGCGGCTGCGTGAAGCGGTTGATGTGCGGTGTCAAGGCGTTCATGAAGAGGATCGCGTACATCACGCCCTCGGGAAGCCCGCCGAACTGGCGGATGATCACCACCAGGAAGCCGACGCCGAAGCCGAAGATCCAGGCGCCGCGCGTGGTGGTCGGGGTCGTGACGGGATCGGTCACCATGAACACGGCGGCGAACAGTGCGCCGCCCGAGAGCAGCGCGAAGGCGGGCGGGGGGTGGACGTCCGGCTGGAGGAGGTGCAGCGCGCCGGCGCAGACGGCGACCGCGAGGCAGGTGGCGACCGGCAGCCGCCAGTCGAAGAGGCGGCGCAGCCCGAGCCACAGCCCGCACAGCAGCAGGACCACGGCGCTGGTCTCGCCCAGCGATCCCGCGGTGTGACCCACGATCAGGTCGCCGTAGCCGGTGAGCTGCTGCTCGAACTTGGCCAGGCCCAGCGGCGTCGCCGCGGACACGGCGTCGATGTCGGCGCGCAGCAGCGGTGCGGCGAACAGGCCCGGCGGCACGCGAAAGAAGCTCTCCGGACCCACCGGGTTCGACCAGGTCGTGATGGCGGTCGGAAAGGCCGCCTGGAGGAAGGCCCGTCCCACCAACGCGGGATTGAACAGGTTCTGACCGAGGCCGCCCCAGATGAGCTTTCCGAGTCCGATGCCGCTGACACCGCCGAGGAACGCGATCCACAGGGGGATCTCCGGCGGCAGCGTGAGTCCCAGCAGCAGGCCCGTCAGCAGCGCGCTGTAGTCGCCCAGCGGGGAGGGGACGGCGGATCGGCTGAAGAGCCACTCCGTGACCACCGCGCCGGCGGTCGCCGCGCCCACGATCAGCAGCGCACCGATCCCGAAGGTCCAGCACGCGACCCCCAGCACCACCAGCGCCGCGGCCACCACCTCGAGCATGATGCGGGGCGTGGTCGCCGTCTCCCGCGAGAAGGGGGCCGAGGAAAGCACCAGATCGGGCGTTCGCGCGGTCACGCCCGCGGCCCTCCCCGCGGCGTCCCGCCTCGCTCCCGGGCCCGACCGCCGTTCACCCCGCCTCCTTGCGACGGCGGA
>JAOTUO010000344.1 GCA_029863845.1 Myxococcales bacterium | reverse complement strand
AGCGGACTCCCCCGAGCTCGAAGGCGTGGCGATCCTCGAAGAGGAGGGTGGGCTCGGGACGGGATTGCGGCGGGACTGCGCCGCCGAGGTGCTTGCGGACGTGGAGGATCGACTGCGCGATCGCGTCGGCGAAGGCGAAGGCGCTGCGCGAGGCCCGGAAGCCCTGGATGCAGGCGTCGTCCGCCTGCTGGGCGGGATTGTTCGCCTGGGCGACGACCTCGGTCCCCTCCTCCCGGAACAGATCGACGCCGCCCACGTGGTCGACGTGGCCCTGGGTCAGCAGGATGTAGCGAACCGGCGACGCGTCCACCGCGTCGAAGTTGCGCTTGTGCACCGGCGCCTCGAAGCCCATCCCGGTGTTGACGACGACCCGGCCCGCGGGCGTGACGACGAGGTAGGCGTTCGACAGCCCCTCGGACAGGTAGACGAGCTCGTGGACGCGCCGGGCCTCGGACTGCGAGGCGGGCCGGATGTCGAAGCCACCGGGGCGGGACCGGTAGAGGGGGGCGGACATGGACGGCTCCTCGGTCTGCGCTCGCGGCATGATACACGCGGTCTCCCCCGGCCCGATCCGGCGTACCGCGCGCCGGCGCTGCGGCGGCTCCGCCGTCTACCGGGTGGGATGCGGGGGCGCGGCGGCGACGTAGACCGCGTGGCGTCTTCCGCCGCGGCCCGGCCGGTGCGTCTCCACCGCGAAGCCGGCGCGGCGCAGGCGCTGCTCGAACGCCGCGTCGGGATCCTCGGACCAGACCGCGAGGCGGCCGCCCGGCGCCAGCGCGCGGCGCGCCGTCGCGAGGGCCGCGTCCCCGTAGAACGCCTCACCGCGGGACCGCGCGGCCTCGTGGGGGCCTGCGTAGAGATCGAGCAGGATGGCCTCGAAGCGTCCGCGCCGGGGCCCGTCCGCGGCGCGCGCGACGAACTCGGCGACGTCGCCGCACTCCACGCGCACGCGCGGGTCGCGCAGCGGGTCGCCCGCCGCCGGCGCGAGCGGGCCGCGGCACCACGCGATGACGGCGGCGTGCAGCTCGGCGACGACGACGCGGGCGTCGCGCGGCAGCGCGTCGAGGGCCGCGCGCAGCGTGATCCCCATGCCGAGGCCCCCGATCAAGACGCGGGCGCCGCGCCGCCGCGCCAGGGGCGCGCAGGCGATCGCGGCCAGCGCCTCCTCGGAGCGTCGGGCCGCGCTGTTCATCAGCACGCGCCCGCCGATCGCGATCAGGAAGTCGCGCTCGCCCCGCCGGCGCAGCTCGAGCGGACCCGCCTCCGTCTCCACCGTCTCCACGAGCTTCCACGGCTGCACGACGGCCCCTACGCGAGCAGCGCCAGCAGCTCGTCGCGGGTGATCTCGGTGGCGGCGGCGGCGCCACCGAGGGCGGCATCCGCGAGCGAGCGCTTGCGGGCCTGGAGGTCGAGGATGCGCTCCTCGACGGTGTCCTCGGCCACGAGCCGATACACCATGACGGGTCGGGTCTGGCCGATGCGGTGGCTGCGATCCGCCGCCTGGTCTTCGACGGCCGGATTCCACCAGGGATCGAGCAGGAAGACGTGGTCGGCCGCCGTGAGGTTGAGCCCGGTGCCGCCGGCTCGCAGCGAGATCAGCAGCAGCGGCGGGCCCGATTCGCTCTGGAAGCGCTCCACCACGGCGCCGCGGTCGCGCGTCGATCCGTCGAGGCGCGTGAAGTCGATGCCAGCCGCGCGCAGATGGGGCTCCACCCGATCCAGCAGGCCCGTCCACTGCGAGAACACCAGGGCCTTGTGTCCGTCGGCCACCACGGTGTCGAGCTCCTCGAGCAGGAGCGCGACCTTCGACGAGCCCTTCGCCTGCTGCCCCGGCACGAGCGCGGTGTGGCAGGCGGCCTGGCGCAGGCGCAGGAGCGCCTCGAGCGCGGCGAGCACGCTGCCTCCGCGCTGGAGCTGCGACACCACGTCGCGGCGCGTGGCCGCCTGCACCGCGTCGTAGACGCGACGCTCCGGCTCGCTCAGCTCGCAGTGCAGCGTCATCTCGGTGCGGGGCGGCAGCTCGGGCGCCACCTCGCGCTTCAGACGGCGCAGCACGAAGGGCCGGATGCGCGCCCGCAGGGCCTCGGCCGCCCCGGGCTTGCCGCGGGCGATCGGCCCGGCGTAGCGCTCCTGGAAGCGCGCGCGCGAGCCCAGCAGCCCCGGGTTGCCGAAGTGGAGCTGGCTCCACAGCTCTTCCAGGCGGTTCTCGACGGGCGTTCCGGTGAGGGCCACGCGCCAGCCGCCGCGCAACGCGTAGGCGGCGCGCGCCACACGGCTGTCGGGGTTCTTGATCGCCTGGGCCTCGTCGAGCACCACGACGTCCCAGTCGCAGGCGCCGAGCCGCTCGGCGTCGAGACGCAGGAGGGCGTAGGTCGTGAGCGTGACGTCGGCCGACGCGTCGAGGGTGCGCTTCGCTCCGTGGTAGACGCAGGTCGAGAGGCCGGGGCGGAAGCGGCGGATCTCCTGGCCCCAGCTGTGCAGCACGCTGGTGGGAGCCACCACGAGTGACCGCCCGCGCAGGGCGCACAGTACCTGGAGCGTCTTGCCGAGGCCCATGTCGTCGGCCAGCAGCGCGCCGAGCCCCGCCTCGCGCAGGAAGCAGAGCCAGTCGACGCCGGCGCGCTGGTAGCCGCGCAAGGTGCCGGTGAGATCCCGCGGCGTCGCCGCCGGCGGGATGCGGTCGAAGTCGTCGAAGAGCGCGCGCAGTGGCTCGAACTCCGGCGGCGGCGGCTCGCCCAGCGCCTCGCACAGGCGAAGCAGGTCGAGGGCCGCGCTGGTGGGGAGCGTCCCCGCGGCGGTGCGCGCCTCGAGCAGGCTGCGTGCGGCGTCACCGAAGCGCCGGAGCCAGTCCACCGGCAGTGGCGCGAAGCCGCCGCCGGGCACCGGCACGAGGCGCTCGCCCGCCTGCCAGGCTCGCAGGACCGTCGCGGCATCGACGCGGCGCCCGGCGCCGTCCGGGACCGCGTCGTCTGCCACCGCGAACGACAGGTCGAAGTGTCGGTCCGCGAGCTGCAAGCGGGGGTCGAGCGCCGGCACGCGACGGAACTCGCGATGGGCGGCGCCGTGGATCTCGCCCTCCCAGCCCTCGAGTCGCTCGGCCAGCGCGATGGCCGCCGCGGCGTGCAGGGCGACCTCGCGGCCCACCGGGAGCCCGAGTCGGCTCTGCACCGCCCGCGCGAGCCCGCGCTCTGCGGCTTCGTCGCGCACGGGGATGGTCCCCCGAACGTGGACCAGCCGCCCGTTCTGGATGCGGGTGCGGGGCGGGTCGCCGTAGACCAGGTCGGCGCGCACGACCAGCTCGTCGCCCCGGCGCCGCGTCTCGACGCGGACGCGCGGGGGCTCCGCGTCACCGATCCGGGGCAGGCGCCGGGTGTGCACCGCAACCGGGATGCGGCGGCGCAGGTCGGGAATCACCGCGGTGGCGAGCTCGAGCGCACGCTCCAGCGGGTAGTGGCGGCCGCGCGGGAGCTCCGCGAGCTCGCGGCCGTCGAGGAGGCTCTCGCGCACGGGCCGCAGCGTGTCGCCGCAGAGCACCACGCCGTCGCCCAGCGTTTCGGTGACGCTCGGATCGGGCTCCACGCTGAGCACGAAGCCGTCGTCGTGGTCGCGCAGGTGGCCGTGCGGCACCACGGGCTCCGCGGAGGTCTGCACCGGCTCGCCGTCCAGGCGCACGTCGTCGCAGCCGGAGAGAGCCGGCAGCAGCCGCGCCAGGCCCGCCGCCGACACCCGACCGTGTCTTCCCAGCAGACTCGAGGCCGCGAGCGCGCGCTCCGCGGCAAGATCGCTCTCCGTGGCCAGGAAGCGGGGACCCTCCACGCGTCCCGACGCGATCGCCTTGAGGCTCGACTCGACGCGGGTCTCGCGGTCTCCCTGCGCGATGCGACGCTCGAAGCTGAGCCCCGGGTTCTTGCGGAACAGGCAGTAGCGGACGTGGCCGCTCCCCCCGGAGCCGGCTGCCGGCAGCTCGCGCCCCTCTCGCTGCGCGTGTCGCAGCGCGATGGCGGCGGCCGCGATGTGCTCGCAGGGATCGGTGGCGCCGGGGCAGTCGCAGTCCCAGGCCGGATCGTCGAGACGGAGCGTGACGGTGGGTGC
>JAOTUO010000343.1 GCA_029863845.1 Myxococcales bacterium | reverse complement strand
CGGCCGTGTGCGCCGTGAACGCGATCGTCGCCGTCTTCCCCGGCTCGAACGACCCGTTGACGTTGTACTTGCTGATCGTGAAGCCGTGGGTCTGATCCTCCGCCCGCTCCAGGTTGGTCAGGTGGACCCGGACGTCGTCTCCCTCGTTGACCTCGATGATCTCCGGCGTGAAGTGCGATCGGATCACGGTGCCGAAGACCTCGACGTTCTTGCCGTTGCGCTCGATCCGCTCCTCGCCGGCCCGCGTCTTGTACGGCGAGATCTCGCCGGTACGCGAATTCGTCCCGACCCGGTAGCGGACGATCGGCTTGAGCAGGTTGGCTTCGATGGCGACGACGTAGTGGGGCTCGCCCAGCGGCACCGGCATGTCGTAGAGAAGCTCCATCTTGTCGCCCGCGATGTCGATCAGCTGGTGGTTCTGCGGATGCAGTGGTCCCACCGGGTTGAAGCGGTCGATCGCCAGCTTGTCGAGCGCCACCAGGTATTTTCCGCGCGGCTTCACGGTGTCGCCGTGCATCGTCATCAGGTGCCCGATGTTGTAGTGGATCGGAATCCGGTCCAGGAGCTTCCCGTTGAGGTAGTCCCATCGGGCCACCATCGAGTCCACGTAGAGCGACGTGTAGGCGATACCCTTCTTCGAGTCGAACTGCGTGTGCAGCGGCCCGAGTCCCAGCGGAACCTGCGTGTGCAGGACCGTCTTCATGTCGATGATCGGGAGCCCGTACGGATCCTTGCCGGCGAAGTTCTTGTCCTGGATGGCCTTCTGGACCTTGGCCCAGCTGTAGACGTAGTTGTGGCTGTCGAGCTTGCCGGAGATCACGAGATAATCGCCGTCGGGCGTGACGTCGATTCCGTGAGGGCTCTTGGGCTCGGGGATCAGGTAGACGATGCCCTCCTTCACCGCCGTCTCCAGGGGAATCACCTTGTGGCCGTTGATCGTCGTGGTCTTGCCCTGCTTCACCAGCAGCGCCGCCTTGCGCCAGTTGACGACGTGCAAATAGTCGGTGTCCTTGGCCGAGCAGCCGGCTTCGAAGGGCGGAACCCCGCGCTCGATGCCGCCCACGTAGCGCTCGGTGCAGAAGGAGTTGGTGAACGACCAGCCCGAGCTCGCGAGCTTGCCGAAGTCCGAGAGGTCCTGGCTGTAGGGAGGCAGCTCGATGGAAAAGGACTGCTCCGGGATGAGCCGCCCCTTCTCGCGGTCGAACTTCCAGTAGGTCACGCCCCCGCGGTACTTCTCGTTGAACAGCTCGAGGGGCGCGAACTCGCCGCCCAGGGGCGCCGGCAGCTGAGCGGCCTCCATCACGTACTCGGTGTTCTCGCTCACGAAGGCGCCGCCGTGCTGATTCTGGTAGATCGGGTTCACGACGATCTGCTTGGTTTCGAAGTCGAGGAGGTCGATCACCGCGAGCCGCGGGTTGGCCTTGTCGTTGATGAAGAGGAACTGGCCGTCGTAGTCGCCGTTCGTCTCGGACAGGGCCGGGTGGTGGGTATCCCCCCACGTGATGTCGCGGCCGTTGATCCGGCCCTGGTCGAGCACCGCCTTCGACTCCTCCTCGAAGCCGTAGGCCTGCCAGGGCTCGGGATTGAAGACCGCGATGTACTTGAGGATGCGCATGGACGGCACGCCGTAGACGATCACCATCCCGGCCTGCCCTCCGGAGGAGAAGGCGATGAACTCGTCGCGCTTCCCGGTGGGCACGTAGGTCTTCGCGGCGGCGAGCACGTCCTGCTGGGAGAGACCACGCCGCTTCAACACCTCCTGCAACGTCTCTTTCGACCAGGCGCCGGGGCTCACCAGCAGGCCGCATACCAGCAACGCGGCCGCCCAGCGCAGTGTTCGGCGGATGACTTCGCGGGTGACGATTCGAGACGCGAGCATGGAACTCTCCTCCTCTGGATTCGCTTGCGGACCGGTGGAGTACCGTAGCCCCCGGCCCCGAGGCAAGCGAAATGCCAGTGGGAATCCGCGCAGGCCCGGCGCCCCTCGAATAAGGGACCCAATATCAGGGGGTTGTATTCACATGAGGGGAATTAGACCCATCGACCCTCGCTCCATTGGACCGGGCCTTCTCCGCAGCTCTCGAACAGAGCGGGTCGCGATCCGCGGCGAAACGTGCGTACCCGGCGTCGCCGTCGATGGACGTTCAGAAAGCGCACTGCGTCGTAACGCGCGAACCGCATCTCCGCCGCGAGGGGCGCGATACCCCATCGGAGGGCGTTCTGCCTCAGGTACTCGCACCCTCCCCGGCTCCCGCAGCGCGACTGTCGCCGCCCGAGCAACCGATTCGCCGGCAGTCTCTTCGACATTGCCGTGGAACGAGACTTGCAATGCCCACGAACGGGGGACCGCGCCCCGTGTATTTCTCCGAAAGGCTCTCGGCCCTGGACGCCTTCTTTCTTGCGCTGGAGGACGCGGGCACCCACATGCACGTGGCGGCGGTCCTGGTCTTCGACGCCCGGCCCCTGAAGAGGGTGGAAGGCGGTCTCGACGTCGAGCGCATCCACGAGTCGATCGCGGCGCAGCTTCCCCTCGTGCCGCGCTACCGCCAGAAGCTCGCCAGCGTACCGCTCGCGGAGCAGCCGGTCTGGGTGGACGACCCGACCTTCAACCTGCACTACCACGTGCGCGACACGTGCCTGCCGCCGCCCGGAGATGAACGTCTGCTCAAGCGGCTGGCCGGGCGCATCATGAGCCAGAAGCTCGATCGCGGGAAGCCGCTCTGGGAGACGTGGGTGGTGGAGGGCCTCGAGGGCGACCGCTTCGCGCTCGTCATCAAGGCGCACCACTGCATGGTGGACGGGATCTCCGGCATCGACGCGATCGCGACGCTGCTGCGCCCCCTCCCCGAGGCGATGCGCGAGCCGGGGCCGCGCTGGTTCCCGAGGCCGGCGCCCAGCGGGTCGCAGCTCCTCGCCGACGAGATCCGTCACCGGGTCCGCAAGCCGTTCGCGCTTCTCGCCCAGGCCCGGGATGCGTTGCGCGATCCGCTCGCCGCGATCGAGTCGGCGCGCAACACGGCTTCGGCGATCGGGGACACGCTCGTGGCCGGAATGCGTCCCGCCTCGCGCACGCCCTTCAACCCCGAGCACATCGGACCGCATCGCCGCCTCGACTGGGTTGCCTTCGATCTGGACGACGTCAACAAGATCAGGCGACGCCTGGGCGGGACGCTCAACGACGTGGTCCTCGCCATCGCCGCCGGTGCGATCGGACGCTACCTGAAGCGGCGGCGCGTTCGCATCGAGGGAATGGATTTCCGCGCGTTGGTCCCGGTCAACATCCGGTCGGCCTCGACCCGCGGCAAGCTCGGCAACCGCATGGCGATGCTGCTGGCGGAGCTTCCGATCGGCGACCCCGATCCCCGGCGACGCCTGCGGCGCGTCGTCGAGACGATGCGGCGGCTGAAGAAATCGGGGCAGGTGAGGGGCTCCGAGGTTCTGGAAGAGCTGAGCGACTGGACGTCTCCCGCCGTCATGAACCGGATCGTCCGGACGGCGGCCCGGATGCGCGCCTTCAACCTGGTGGTGACCAACGTCCCGGGGCCCGCCGATCCCCTCTACCTGGGCGGCGCGCCGCTGCTGGAGCCCTACCCCGTGGTCCCCCTCTACTCCAACCAGGCCCTCGGCATCGCACTCCTGAGCTACCGGCGCCGGCTCTACTGGGGACTCAACTCGGACTGGGATCGGCTTCCCGACCTCCACGCCCTCGTCGACGACCTCGCCATCGAGTTCGAGCAGCTGCGCAAGGCGGCCGGGCCGCCGCGCAGCGAGCCGCAGGCGAGCGAAGCTTCAGTAGGCAAGGCGGCCGGGCCGCCGCGCAGCGAGCCGCAGGCGAGCGAAGCTTCAGTAGGCAAGGCGGCAATGCCGCCGCGCAGCGAGCCGCAGGCGAGCGAAGCTTCAGTAGGCAAGGCGGCAACGCCGCCGCGCAGCGAGCCGCAGGCGAGCGAAGCTTCAGTAGGCAAGGCGGCAACGCCGCCGCGCAGCGAGCCGCAGGCGAGCGAAGCTTCGGAGTGGAAGGAGCCCGCGAGCGGAGTCCGAACGAGGCGCGGTAGCCTCTGATCTGGCCAGCGACGACCGCGGAGGCAACCGATGACCCG
>JAOTUO010000342.1 GCA_029863845.1 Myxococcales bacterium | reverse complement strand
AAGGACACGGTCTGCGAGGCGGTCGACCGCATGCGCGAGGAGCTGCTGCGGCTCTCCCGGGCCATCCACGCGAACCCCGAGCTGGCCTTCGAAGAACACGCGGCGGCGGCGCTGCTCGTGGCGGCGCTCCGCGAGGCCGGGCTCGAGGTCGAGACCGGCGTCCACGGCCTCGAGACGGCCTTCGCCGCCGAGTTCGGCTCCGCCGGCAGCCCCTGCGTGGCCCTGCTCGCGGAGTACGACGCCCTCCCGGGGATGGGCCACGCCTGCGGGCACAACCTGATCGCGACGGCGAGCGTGGGCGCCGGCCTGGCCCTGGCCGCCGTCGCGGAGCGCCTGTCCGGCCGGGTGCGCGTGCTCGGCACCCCGGCCGAGGAGCACGGCTGCGGCAAGGAGCTGATGGCGCGAGAGGGGGCCCTCGACGGCGTGGACGCCGCGCTCATGATGCACCCCTCGAGCGTCAACCTCGTGAGCATGCCCTGCATCGCGATGGCGGAGCTCGAGGTCCGCTACCGGGGCCAGGCCGCGCACGCGGCGGCCATGCCCGAACGCGGCGTCAACGCCCTCGACGCAATGGTGGTGGGCTACCAGGCGGTCGCGGCCCTGCGCCAGCACATCGCCGGCGACGAGCGGATCCACGGCATCATCACCGACGGCGGCCAGTCGCCCAACGTGGTGCCCGAAAGCGCCGCCGGTCGCTTCTACGTCCGCGCCGCGAACGCGCAGAGCCTCGCCCCCCTGAAGCGGCGCGTGGAGGCCTGCTTCCGCGCCGGCGCCGAGGCCACGGGCGCGGACGTCGAGATCGAGTGGGGTGCGGCCGACTACCTCGACATCCGCTTCAACGAGCCGCTGGCCTCGGCCTTCCGCGCCAACGCGGAGGCGCTGGGGCGCGAGTTCTTTCCCTACGACAAGCTGCCCCCCGGCGTCCAGGGCAGCACCGACATGGGCAACGTCAGCCACCGGGTGCCGTCGATCCATCCGATGCTGGCGGCGGCTCCGCTCCACTGCACGATCCACAACCCCGAGTTCGCGAAGTGGGCCGGATCGGAGATGGGCGAAGCCGCAGCGCTGGACGGCGCCAAGGCCCTCGCCATGACGGTGCTCGACTTCCTCGCCGACGCCGATCTGCGGCAGCGCGCGCGCGCGATCTTCGAAGTGGCCGGCGCGTGAGCGCCGGCTCCCGGCAACCCGGCCTCGCGATCCACGAGAGCGCCTGGATCGCGCCGAGTGCGCAGCTGTTCGGAAGCATCTCCGTCGGCGACGGATCCTCCGTCTGGCACAACGTGGTGGCGCGCGCCGAGTGCCAGGAGATCCGCATCGGGCGCATGACCAACGTCCAGGATTTCGTCATGCTCCACGTCGGCTACGACGAGCCCACCGTCGTCGGCGACTTCTGCTCGATCACCCACCACGCGACGGTGCACGGCTGCACCGTGGGCGACGCGTGCCTGATCGGCGTGGGCGCGGTCGTCATGGATGGCGCGGTGATCGGTGACGGCTCGATCGTCGCCGGGGGCGCGGTGGTCCCGGAGGGCGTGGTCTTCGCGCCGCGCTCGATCATCGCGGGCGTCCCGGCCCGGCGGATCGCCGAGCGCGACAGCGCCCGGGCGAACCGCCTCAACGCCTGGCTCTACCACCGCAACGCCCAGGCCTGCCGGCGCGGCGAGCACCGCGCCTGGGACGGCCCCGAGTTCGAGGCCTGGCGCGAGGCGAAGCGCGCCGAGGTCGACGCCGACCGCGACCTCTGAACGCAGCGCACGGGACACGGCGATCGCGGGTGCACGAAGGCCCCGCGGCGGAGGCGTCGGGTCAACGCGTCTCGTCGGCGCCGATGCCCCGGAACAGGAGATCCACGGACGCGTCGATGTCGCTGCGGCAGCCCACCTCGGTGACGAGACCGTTCGCCCAGGAGAGGCGCGCACCGCTGGCCACGTGGAACAGGGCGCGGGCCGCGACGAGGACGTCCACGTCGCCTCCCAGATCGCGCCGAACGCGGCCCCCCTGGAGGATCTCGGCCAGCAGACCGATCGTGCGCTCGTTGAGCGCGAGCACGCGGCGCGCGACGCGCGCGTGGGGATAGGTCGTCGCGCGCAGCGCGATGACGGTGAGGTCCGGGACCTCGGCCAGCAGGTCGTGCTGGGTCTGGAAGAAGCGGCGCACGCGCGCTCGGGTGGGGGCCTCGCGATCATCGTGCAGGCGGAAGCGGTTCCAGGCCTCTTCCTGAAGCTCCGCGAGCTCCTGAACGAGCAGCTCCTCCTTGCTGCGAACGTGGCGATAGATCGAGCTCGCGCCCATGCCGGCCCGTGCCCCGATAGCGCGCAGCGTGGTGCCGTCGAAGCCGCGCTCGCGGAACAGGGCCCTCGCCGCCTCGCGGATGCGCTCCCGGCTGCGGCGGCCGCGCTCGAGGCGACCGTCGTCCGGCCGCAGGACGCTGGGGCGTCCCGGGGAGGGCGGCTGCGGTGTGGTCTGGGGCAACGCGAACAAGATCGCATAATCGGCGGAAGCGTGCCCCAGACGCGACGGAGGCCCAGTCTGAAGACTGGGCCTCCGGACGCCGAAAGCCAATCTCTTCCCAGGGAAGGCCCGGCGTCGTGCCTTTCGGAAGCCAGGAGAGCGACTTCACAAAAGGCACCGTAAGTCGCTGTTAATGTAAGCAATTTTCGTGCCGTAACGGCCGGAACCTCTAAACCACCGATTTTCCAGATGATGGCTTTCCGGGATCACGCCGGAGCGGGAAAAGCTTTTCCCTGTTTATGAAAATCGATTCCGTCACCCGCGCCGGTCGGGGATCCTAGCGATTCGCCAGCGCGTCGGTGCTCGGCTCGAGCAGCTCCGGGTTCTCGATGCGTTCCTGGATCCCGGCGATCCCGATGTAGGAGTAGAGCCCGTCCTCGATGCGCTCGTCGTAGGTCCAGCAGACCCGCATCATCCGTCGCCCCTCGGGTCCGGGCCGGATCCGGCCCATGACGCAGAAAATCGAGCAGGTTCCGTACTCCCACAGGTGATGGAAGCCGGCGTCGTGCCCCACGGATCCCAGGTTGGCGACGAAGGTCGAGGCGTAGAGGGGGTCCGCCTCGATCATCCCCAGGGGCAGCAGCCCGAAGTAATCCGCCAGGCGAACGAAGCCGAGCGCCGTGCGGATGGCGAAGCCCGGCATCCGCAGCAGCAGGCCCATCTCCTTGTCGCTCGTCGATTTTCGGCCCGCCTTCGCCGGCCGCACCCGGTCGTAGATCCCGTCCACCATCTCGTCGAGGCTCTCCGTCGCCGGCTCGAAGCGACGCTTGATGGTGATCATCGGAGCGCCGTCCTTGATCTCACGCTTGGCGCTGAACGAGAGCCAGATGCCGTCTCGCTGCCAGAGCTTCCCGCTCTTGACGAAGCGGTTCACGCCGGGGCGCAGCGCGTGCGCCTGGGAGAGCGAGCGGAGGAACAGATGGAAGAGCGTCATCGGACGTTCCGGGGGACGCTCGCGGTTGCGCTTGTCGATGAACTCGAGGGCCGCCTCCACCTCGATGTCCTGGGGCAGGTGGAAGACCGAGTCGTTTCGTCGCGGCGAGATGTACGGCATGAAGCGCCGCAGGGTCCCGCAGTCGCGCACCAGCGTGGCATCCGGTCGACGTCCGAACATGGCTCCCCCCTCCGTTGCGTCATGAGCTCGGGGCCGATTCTAGTACGGAGCGGGCCGGCCGGCCGTCGGAGGCCGCGGGCCGGCGCATCCGCCAGATCCGCGCGCCCAGCACCTCCGTCTCGCCGAGCACCCGGAAGCCGGATCGCGTGTAGAAGGCGACGTTCTCGCGGCGGTCGGTCTCGAGATACGCCCCCGTCGCCTCGCGGTCGAGGCCGGCGAGCCAGTGCGCGAGCAGGGCCGTGCCGATGCCGCGCCCCTGGAGGGACGGCTCGACTCCCAGCGTCCCGAGGTAGCCCAGCGGCTCGAGGGGATGCAGCGCATCGAGCGCCTCGAAGACCCGCGCCCAGCGGCGCGCCACGCGCCAGCCCTGCCCCCAGACGCAGCGGATCCGCGACGCCAGCGGGGGCGCCGGCAGCGGGTAGCCGTACGGATGGGTCGCCACCAGGGCACCGGCCACCATGCCTCGAGGTAAGCCACC
>JAOTUO010000044.1 GCA_029863845.1 Myxococcales bacterium | reverse complement strand
AGCTCCTTCTGAACGACGCCGTAGAGGACGCTCTCCTCCGGGCGGCGTCGCGCATACGCGGGCTCCTCGCCGCGTCCGCTGGGGCCATGGAGATGGGGAACAGAAAGAGCGCCGGAGGCCACCTGGGCGAGCGGTTGCCAGCTCCGTGCCGGTTGCCAGGCGCTTCGACAAAGTGCCTCGGGGCTTCATGGGCGGAAATCGAGCCCGTCCGTTCACACCTCCGTCGCCGACAGCCGGTCACGACTCCCGCAGCCTTCGTCGCGCGGTCCACGGAACCGCGCCGCGGCATCACGCGGCCACGAACCGGCGGCAGCGGGGCAGACTCTGGAAGCGCGGGCGTGACGGATCGCGCCGGAACGAGTGCGCGGACCCAAGCAGCCCACACCGGCCCACAACTTCGCGAACAGCCCACGAGATCCGCTGCAGAGCCGATGGGTTCGGCAAGAACCGGCCCACTCTTATCTTGCCGTAGACCGAACCCGCCGGGGGCCGGCCTCTTCTGCACATGACCTTGTTACCGAGCTGCGGCGGAGTCTTCCGTCCTCACGCCGAAGGCGCGCGGAGCGCTCTTCCGTCGACGTGCAGACGATCCGCCGCCGGCCTTTCAACACGGCGCCGTGGGCGCGACCGTCAGCTCGCCGCGAGTCTGCGCCGGCGCGGCCGTCGACCCGCCCCGGTGCGCTCCGTCGCGAAGCACGTGGAGCTTCCATCCAGACACGAGCACGGACCCCTGTCGGGGGTACGAGTGACGGCTGCGGGTGCGATAGCCTGTGGAGTTGGGTCGACCACGACCACGCGCAGCGAGGCCGCGATGGACTACGACACCGACAAGGTGGACGACGCCGTCCTTGCCCTGCTCCACCTCACCTCGTGGGACGAGCACGGGATCTCCCGGGCGTGGAAGGGGCACGACTGGGAGGCCCTGGAGCGGCTCCACCGCAAGGGCCTGATCGCCAACCCGCGCAGCAACGCGAAGTCGCTGGTGCTGACCGACGAGGGTGCAGGCCGCTCCCGTGAGCTCTTCGAGAAGCTCTTCGGACGAGGTTCCTGAAGCGCTGGACGGCTACGCGCGGGCCGCTTGGCAGCGATTGGTTCGACTGAGTGCGCCAGGCGGGGAGCCGCACCTCCGTCCACTCGAAGCCAAGTGTCCGGATTCGTTGGCGCTGAGGCCAGTACCACTCGGCGGCATCCCTCTTGCTCTGGTGACTGCCGGGAGGGGGAATCACCGGGCGTGTCTCACCGACCCTTGCCGCCCTCGGCTCCGCTGGCGCATGGTATGGCTTGGCACATGTCCAGGCAGATCGGGAAAGTCCGCTCTCGGATCCGCCACGGATCGAAGATCTGGTACCTGGACTTCCGTCCCCACGGCGAGGTCTACAGCATCCCGAGCCCCGTGGGCCGGCGGCCGATCCCGATCCGCGACGAGGAGACGGCGCGCGAGGTCCTCGCCTCGATCCGCGCAGCCATCGTGGAGGGGAAGACGCTCGAGCAGGCCCTGGCGCCCTTCCTGGGACGGAAGTCGGAGCAGCTCCGGGTGCTGGAGCGTGCGCGCCTGTGGCTGGAGCTCCTCAAGGAGAAGGTGGCGGTCGGCGACCTCAGCCCCACGTACCTGCGCGAGCTGCGCCGGTACTTCGCGGCGGATCGCTACGGAGAGTTCTGGCAGGACGCGTCGATCTACCAGGTCACGTACGCGACGCTGGAGAGCTACGGGCGCTGGCTCGCGAACCGCGGCCTCTCGGGCTCGACGCGGAAGAAGGTCCTGGATGCGTATCGGTCCTTCCTGCACTGGCTTCGCAAGCGCGGAGACCTGGAGCGGGTGCCGGCCTTCCCGACCATCCCCCAGGACGAGTACCGCCCGACGGTGGTCACGACGGAGGCCCAGTTCCGCATCCTCGACGCGATCCCTTGGGACCGCCGGGGCGCCTTCCTCGCGTGCCGGCTCGGGATCCGCCCCGGCGAGGTCCGCGCCCTCGATCTCGGCGACTTCGACGGCGAGAAGATCCTCGTCTCGAAGGCGGTGAAGGGGCCGAATGCGCACGCGCCGGTGCGCGGCACCAAGTCGCGCACGATCCGGCCGGTCTACCCCGACGCGCCGCTGCTGGAGTGGCTGCGCTGGCGCGGCGACCCGGTCGCGCCCGGGGAGCGGATCCAGGGCCGCATGCCGCTCTTCCCGAACCCCTCGGCCCGCAACCGGGAGAAGCGCTGGATCGCGAACGCGCTGCGCGAGGAGTGGAACCGCGCGTGCAGGGAGGTCGGTGTCCGAGTCCGCATGTACGAAGGGACCAAGCACAGCTCCGCCTCGGCGGCACTGCGATCGGGAACGACACTCGAACGCGTGCAGCGTGCGCTCGGACACGCGGACCGCAGATCCACAGAGCGCTACGCAAAGCTCGACGACCAGGCGGTGGTGGACGTCTTCCCTACGCGCCCCGCGAGTGGTCGCGATTGCGGCCGGATTGTGGCCAGCCACAAACGACGCCCGAAAACTCCCTTGAGACCGAGGACTTATGGCGGGGCGGACGGGACTCGAACCCGCAACTTCCGGCGTGACAGGCCGGTGCTCTAACCAATTGAACTACCGCCCCCCGAGGCGATCTGTGGCGGAATCGAAGTAGCCGATATCGTAGCCCGTCGCAAAGCGAGGGGGGAGCGAGGGCCTAGCCCGGCCGGACCTCGCGCTCGCTGATCGCTCGCGCTCGGGCTCCGGCACTTCGCTCGCCTTCAGCTCGCTGCGCGGAGGCCGACTCTCCAGTCGGCCTCCTAGCTTCCGGAACCGCCGCCCCCCGCCGCCGCGCCGGAGGCGGCCTGCATCTGGATCATCTGCACCTGCATCACGAGCGTCAGGTCGCCGCCCACCTGGATGCGACCGGCCATGAAGGCCTCCACGGGGTTGAGCTCGCCCCGCTCCATGGCCGCAGCGTCCTCGGCGCTCAGGCGGATCGTGGTCGTGGCCTCGTCGGGGATGGCGCCGGGGCCGAGCTTGAAGTCGATCCGCCAGTCGCCGCCCTCCCCGCCCGTCACGACCATGCGCATGAGGCCGGAGAGCGACTGCATCTGCGCCAGGGCGGCGGGCGTGGGCGGTGCACCCATGGCGCCGGGACCCGCCGCGGCGGGCCACTGGTCCGGGCGAAACAGGGCCGAAGCCTGCCTGCCGATGGCGCCGCCCCGGCCCTCCCACAGAGCGCCGCGCCAGTCGCCGACGCTCTGGACGAAGGTGAAAGCCGCCTCGTCGCGGGGCTCCCGCTCGACGCGGAAGCCACCCTTCGCCACGTGGACGACCCACTCGCCCCCGCCCTCGCCCTCGAGCTTGATTCCGAGGCGGGTCTCGAGGTCCTTCACCGAATCCCTGAGCGCCCCGGACGCGGCGAAGGCCTCGGGCAGGAAGCCCTCCATGAACTCCGAGGGGGGGATGGGCGCAGTGGGAAAGACGGGCATGGAACGGGTCACCTGTCGCTGTGTCCTCACGAGAAGATCGGGAACCGCGCTCAGGCGCGGTTCCACCTCTTCTGAACGCTATCGCTGTGATCGCTGTGGTGGGCGCGACAGGGCTCGAACCTGTGACCCCCTCGGTGTAAACGAGGTGCTCTCCCAGCTGAGCTACGCGCCCATCTCAGCGATAGCGTTCAGCAAACATGGCATCGCGCTCTCGGCGCGATGCCCACCCTTTCGTTTGGAAAGCCTAGCCGACCCTAGTTCACCCCGACCGGACTCGGGAACTCCTCGACGGGTTCGTGCGGGGGCACCTCGTAGATCTCGTCGAGGGCGTGGTCGCCGCCGTGGATCAGGGCCTGGGGGTCGCTCGTCGCCAGGGCCGTGGCGAGCACCTGGTCCATGTGCTCGACCACGACGATCGTGAGGTTTCGCCGGACGTTGGCCGGGATCTCGGCCAGGTCCTTCTCGTTCTCCTGAGGGATCACCAGGGTGTCGATCCCGCCGCGATGGGCGGCGATCATCTTCTCCTTGAGCCCGCCGATCGGGAGCACGCGCCCCCGCAGCGTGATCTCTCCCGTCATCGCCACGTTCGATCGCACCGGAACCCGCGTCAGCGCCGAGGCGATGGCCGTGGCGATGGTGATGCCCGCCGACGGCCCATCCTTGGGCGTCGCGCCCTCGGGAACGTGGATGTGGATGTCTACCTTCGAGTAGAAGTCCCGAGTCAGGCCGAGCTGCTTGGCGCGGGAGCGCACGTAGGAGAGCGCCGCGTTGGCCGACTCCTGCATCACCTCGCCGAGCCGTCCCGTGACCTGCACCTTGCCCTTGCCGGGGGTGACCGACACCTCGGTCTGCAGCAGCTCGCCGCCGACGTCGGTGTAGGCGAGGCCCGTGCACACGCCCACCCGGTCCAGCTCCTCCGCCTTGCCGACGCGGTACTTCTGCACGCCGAGCAGCTTCTTCACCTTCGCCGGGGTGATGCGCGTCCGGGTAGCTTTGTCGCCGGCCTTCACCACGGCGCGGGCCACCTTGCGGCAGACGGAGGCGATCTCGCGCTCGAGATTGCGCACACCCGACTCCCGGGTGTAGTGGCGGATCATCTCGAGGATCGCCGAGTCGGTGAATTCGATCAGCTCCTCACGCAGGCCGTTGGCCTCGCGCTCCTTGGTCACCAGGAACTGGCGGGCGATCTGGAGCTTTTCCGACTCGATGTAGCCGGGGAGCTGGATGATCTCCATGCGGTCCTGGAGCGGCCGCGGGATCTGGTGCAGCACGTTCGCCGTGCAGACGAACATCACCCGCGAGAGGTCGTAGTCCACGTCCAGATAGTGGTCGTTGAAGGTGTGGTTCTGCTCGGGATCGAGCACTTCCAGGAGCGCCGAGGACGGATCCCCCCGGAAGTCCATGGACATCTTGTCGACCTCGTCGAGCAGGAAGACCGGGTTGCCCGAGCCCGCCTTCTTGAGGCTCTGGAGGATCTTGCCCGGCAGTGCGCCGATGTAGGTGCGGCGATGCCCGCGGATCTCGGCCTCGTCGCGCACGCCGCCGAGGCTCACCCGCACGAAGTCGCGGCCCGTGGCCCGCGCGATCGACTTGCCGAGCGAGGTCTTGCCCACACCGGGCGGCCCGACCAGACACAGGATCGGTCCCTTCATGCGTTCGACCAGCGCCTGGACCGCCAGGTACTCGATGATGCGTTCCTTCGGCTTGTCGAGCCCGTAGTGGTCCTCGTCGAGTACGCGCTCGGCCTCGACGATGTCCTTGTTCTCCGCCTTGTAGGCGCCCCATGGCAGCGAGAGCATCCAGTCGACGTAGTTGCGGACCACCGTCGCCTCGGCGCTCATGGGCGACATCATCTTGAGTTTCCGGATCTCCTTGTCGGCCCGGGTCCGCGCTTCGCGGGGCATCTTCTTCTTCTTGAGCGCCGCCTCGAGCTCCTCGATCTCGTTCTTGAACTCGTCGCGCTCTCCGAGCTCCTTCTGGATCGCCCGCATCTGCTCGTTGAGGTAGTACTCCTTCTGGGAGCGCTCCATCTGCTTCTTGACGCGCCCGCGGATCTTCCGCTCGACCTCGAGGACCTCGATCTCCGCCTGCATCCGGGCGTAGACCTCCTCCAGGCGCTTCGTCGGAGCGATGGTCTCGAGCAGCGTCTGGCGCTCCTCGAGCTTCAGATTGAGATGCGCGACGATGGTGTCCGCGAGACGCCCCGGCTCCTGCACGGTGGTCACGGTGTTGAGCGTCTCGGCGGGGACGCGCTTGTTGAGCTTCACGTAGCTCTCGAAACTCGAGTGGATCGTGCGCACGAGCGCCTCGACCTCGACGGTCGTCTCCCCGCTCTCCTCGAGCACGTCGACTTCGCAGGCGAAGTGCGGATCGGTGCTGGTGAAGCGGCGGATCTCCGCGCGCGCCTTGCCCTCGACGAGAACCTTCACCGTGCCGTCCGGCAGCCGCAGGAGCTGGATGATCGAGCCCAGCGTTCCGATGCGGTAGATGTCCTCTTCGCCGGGCTCGTCTTCGGATGCCTCGCACTGGGCGCAGAGCAGCAGCTCGCGCGCGCCGCTCATCGCCTCCTCGAGCGCACGGATCGACTTGGCGCGCCCCACGAAAAGCGGGACCACCATGTACGGGAACACCACGATGTCGCGCAGCGGCAGCAGCGGAAGGACGCGCGTGCCCTCCACAGGCGGCGGATCTCCGCCGCCCGATCCAGTGCCGCCTTCGTCGTCCCGGAATATGCCCATCGTCGTCGGTTCTCCAGCGCTGCGGACGGAAGGCCCGCTACGCCGACTCCGCCTCCTGCTTGAGCACCATCAGCGGATTGCTGCCCTGCTCGATCACTTCCTCGTTGATCACGCACTCCTCGACGTCGTCACGCGACGGGATGTCGTACATGAGGTCGAGCATCACGGCCTCGAGGATCGTGCGCAGCCCGCGGGCCCCCGACTTCCGCCGCAGGGCCTGGCGCGCCACCGCGCGCAGGGCGCCGTCGGCGAAGCGCAGTCGCACGTCTTCGAACTCGAAGAGCTTCTGGTACTGCTTGACCAGGGCGTTCTTGGGCTTGGTCAGGATGTCGATCAACGCGTCCTCGTTCAGCTCGTCGAGGGTCGCAACCACCGGCAAGCGACCGACGAACTCGGGGATGAGTCCGAAGTGCAGGAGGTCCTCCGCCTGCACCTCGCACAGCACCTCACCGAGCTTGCGCTCCGTCCGCGTCTTGATATCGGCACCGAAGCCCATTCCCTTCACCCCGATTCGGCGCTCGATGATGGATTCGAGCCCGCAGAAGGCGCCGCCGCACAGGAAGAGGATGTTCGAGGTGTCGATCTGCAGGAACTCCTGCTGGGGGTGCTTCCGCCCACCCTTCGGGGGAACGCTCGCCATCGTCCCCTCGATGATCTTCAGCAGCGCCTGCTGCACCCCCTCGCCCGAGACGTCGCGGGTGATGGAGGGGTTCTCGCTCTTGCGGGCGATCTTGTCGATCTCGTCGATGTAGATGATTCCCCGCTGCGCCCGTTCGACGTCGTAGTTCGCGGCCTGGAGCAGGTTGAGGATGATGTTCTCCACGTCCTCGCCCACATAGCCCGCCTCGGTGAGCGTGGTGGCGTCCGCGATCGTGAACGGAACGTCCAGGACCCTGGCCAGGGTCTGGGCCAGGAGCGTCTTGCCCGACCCCGTGGGCCCGATCATCACGATGTTCGCCTTCTGGAGCTCCACGTCACCCACGAAGGTCTGACTCTCGATCCGGCGGTAGTGGTTGTGGACCGCCACGGACAGGATCCGCTTCGCCCGCTCCTGGCCGATGACGTACTCGTCGAGCGACTCCTTGATCTCGCGGGGCTTGGGGACCTTGGAGCCGGTGGTGGTGGCCTCTTCCTGACCGTACTCCTCCGCAATGATGTCGTTGCAGAGCTCGATGCACTCGTCGCAGATGTAGACCGTGGGGCCCGCGATCAGCTTCTTGACCTCGCGCTGGCTCTTGCCGCAAAACGAACACGCGAGATTCGCATCGTCGTCCCGCTTCTTCATCGCTTGCGTCCTCCGCCGTCCGATCGGTCGCTGCGGCCCGGCTCGGCGGGCGCGGCATCCCGATGGCTCACCACCCGATCGATCACGCCGTAGTCCTTCGCCTCCTCACCGTTGAGATGGTAGTCGCGGTCGGTGTCCTTGGCGATCTGCTCGACCGGGCGCCCCGTGTGCTCGGCGAGGATGTGGTTCATCCGGTCGCGGAGCTTGAGGATCTCCCGCGCGTGGATGTCGATGTCGCTCGCCTGACCGGACACTCCGCCCATCGGCTGGTGGATCATGATCTGCGAATTCGGCAGCGCCATGCGCTTGCCCTTCGCGCCGGCCGCCAGCAGCCACGCGCTCATGGAGGCGGCCTGGCCGATGCAGATCGTCGCGATGTCGGGCCGCACGTACTGCATCGTATCGTAGACGGCGAGTCCGGCGGTGACGGAGCCGCCGGGCGAGTTGATGTAGAGGTGGATGTCCTTCTCGGGATCCTCCGCCTCCAGGAACAGGAGCTGGGCGATCAGGAGGTTGGCGAACTCGTCGTCGATCCCGCTGCCGAGGAAGACGATGCGGTCGCGCAGCAGGCGCGAGTAGATGTCGAAGGCGCGCTCGCCGCGCTGGCTCTGTTCGATCACGTACGGGATCAGGGGCATCGCCGACTCCCGCGCCCGGTGCGCCGTATCGGAGCGCTCCGGACGCTCTGGACCCAAGGGTAACGGACCTCGGACCGCGGTCACTCGCTCGCTGGTCGTCTGCGTTCGGGGCCCCCGTCCGTCGCCCGTCTGCCGCGCCGCCGGAGTCGGGGGGAGGATTCGGCGCTACGGCTCGTCCCCGCCCTCAGCGGGGTTCTCGTGCCATTCTGGAGGGGACGGAACGCGCCGAGCCGGGGCAATAGGCGTCATCCATGCGCCCAGCGCGCAGGCACCGCGCTAAGTATCCGTCTTCTCTTCGACCTTAGCCTCACGGACGAGGAAATCAAGCGCCTTCTCGTCCACGATCTGCGCCCGGAGCGCGCTCCGCAGGTTCTCCTCGCCGATCGCGCGGCGAAGCGTCGCCGCATCCGTGCCCTGCTCGCTCGCCAGCCTCTCGATGCGCTCCGCAACCTCCGCGTCGTCCACGTGGATCGATTCGGCCGCCGCGACGGTCTCGAGCAGCAGGCTCTCGCGCACCTCGCGCTCGGCCCGTTCGCGCCAGTCCTCCTTCCAGCGCTCCATCTGCGCGTGGAGCGCCGGCTCGGGAACCGAGCCCTCCAGGCGGCGGCGCGCGGCGCCGAGCTGCCGCTCGAGCTCCCGCGTAACCAGCCCCGGCGGCACCTCGAACGGCGTGCGCTCGATGAGCGCGTCCATCAGGCTGCGGCGCAGCGCCGTCTGGGCCTCGGCGAGGTGCGCGCTCGTGAGGTCCGTGCGGATCTGCTCCCGCAGGTCCGCGAGCGTCTCGAACTCGCCGATGTCCTTGGCGAACTCGTCGTCGAGGTCGGGTACTTGCCGGCGCTTGATCTCCGCGACGTGCACCGCGAAGACGGCCTCCTTGCCGGCGACCTCGCGGTTTCCGTAGCCCTCGGGGAAGCGGACCCGGACCTCGCGATCCTCGCCGGTCACGGCGCCGAGCAGCTGCTCCTCGAACCCGGGGATGAAGCGGCCGGACCCGATCTCGAGGCCCACGCCGCGGCCGCTCCCGCCCTCGAAGGGCTTGCCATCGATGCGGCCAAAGAAGTCGATCTGGACGGCGTGCCCCTGGGCGACGGCGGTGCCTTCGGGCTCCTCGAGCAGCGGCGCGCGGCGCTGGCGCAGGGCCTCCAGCTCGTGCTCGACGTCTTCGTCACGCACCTCGACCTGCGATCGCCGCGCCGGCAGCCCGCGCGTCTCGGGCAGGACGATCTCGGGCTTCGTCTCGACCCGAGCGCTGTAGCAAAAATCCCCATCGGCCGTGGGCGTCCCGGCCTGGATCTCCGGCTCGGTGATGAGTTCGAGACCCGCCTGCTCGACGGCATCGCCGAGGGTCTCCGACACGAGCGTCTGCCCGATCTGCTCCGCCATCGAGGCCCCGTAGAGCTTCTCGAGCACCGAGCGCGGCGCCTTGCCGGGCCGGAAGCCCCGCACCCGCGCCTGCCGGGCCAGATCGCGGTAGGCGCGCTGGAAGGCTCGGCGCACGTGTCGGGAGTCGACCTCGACCTCCAGCTCGCGCACGACCGGGCCCTGTTCGCGGGTCGTCACGCGGATCGTGGACTCGGTGCCGGATTTGGACATGATCGGTCGACCATCGCAGCGGGTTTCCACAGGAAGCGGGTGCGCGGGGTGGGACTCGAACCCACAAGGCCCCTTCGGGCCACCGGGTCCTAAGCCCGGCGCGTAGACCATTCCGCCACCCGCGCGCCGCCCGGAGAATGCGGGCAACTGCGAGCCGCTGCAAGCGCACCCCGCAAGGCCGGCTGGAAGCGTGGTGGTGAGCGCGCGGGGAATCGAACCCCGAACCTAGGGATTAAGAGTCCCTTGCTCTGCCAATTGAGCTACGCGCCCGAGCGGACCTTAGAAGGCGGCCAGCGCTCCGGCAAGGGTCGCGGACCTCAGCCTGCGCTGCCGTAGCCGCCGCCGCCCGGCGTCTCCAACCGCAGGCGGTCGCCGGCGTCGAGCGCGACGGTGCACCGCCCGGGAAGCTCCTCGATGCTGCCGTCGCTTCGCTCCACACGATTGCGTCCGCGCGCACCGGGCTCGCCACCGGCGAGTCCGTAGGGCGCGACCACGCGGCGCTCGCCGAGGAGCGTGACGGTGACCGGCGCCCGGAACTCGTACTCGCGCACGAGCCCGTCGCCGCCGCGATGGCGCCCCGCGCCCCCCGATCCCCGCCGGACGGCGAAGCGCAGCAGCCGAACGGGATGGCGCGCTTCGAGCACCTCGGCGTCGGTGATGCGCGTGTTCGTCATGTGCGTGTGGACGCCCGTGGCGCCGTCGAAGCCCTCGCCGGCGCCCGCGCCGCCGCCGATCGTCTCGTAGTAGCCGAAGGTCTCGTCCCCGAAGGCCACGTTGTTCATCGTGCCCTGGCTCGCGGCCACCTTGCCGAGGGCGCCGAGCAGCACGTCCACGATGCGTTGGGACGTCTCGACGTTGCCCCCGGCCACGGCGGCGCCCGGCGGTGGATCGAGGAGCGAGCCGGGCGGCACGACGATCTCCACCGGGTGGAGGCAGCCCCCGTTGAGGGGGATGCGCTCCGCAACGAGCGTCCGCAGCACGTAGATCACCGCCGCCTGGACGACGGCGCGCGGGGCGTTCAGGTTGCCGGAGTGCGCCGGCCCGGTGCCGGCGAAGTCGATCCTCATGCGATCGCCGTCGATCGAGAGCCGGGCGCAGACCGGAGTTCCGTCGTCCATGCGATCCTCGAAGCGGTGCTCTCCATCGGGAAGGCGCGCGATCTCACGGGCGACCTTCGCGGCGGCGGCCTCCTGGAGCTGGCGCATGGTGGTCGCGACCACCGCGAGGCCGTGCTCGCGGACGAGCCCGCGCAGCAGCGCCACGCCGGCGCGGTTGGCGGCGATCATGGCCTCGATCTCCGCCACGTTGTCGTCCGGATTGCGCGCCGGGTAGCGGGCGCCCGTCAGCGCCCGTCGCACGCGTTCCTCGTCGAAGCGGCCGCGCCGCACCACCCGGAAGGGCTCGAAGACGACGCCCTCCTCCTCGAGGCGGGTCGAGTCGGCCGGCATCGAGCCGGGCGTCACGCCGCCGATGTCGGCGTGGTGCCCGCGGCTCGCCACGAAGAAGGTGGGCCCGGATCCACCGTCCAGGAACACCGGCGTCACCACGGTGACGTCGGGCAGGTGCGAGCCTCCGGCCAGCGGATCGTTGGTGAGCACGACGTCGCCCTCCGCCAGGCCCGGGAAGCGCTCGCGCACGACGCGCACGGTCTCCGCCATGGCGCCGAGGTGCACCGGAATGTGCGGCGCGTTGGCCACGAGCCCGCCGGATTCGTCGAACACGGCGCAGGAGTAGTCGAGGCGCTCCTTGATGTTGGTCGAGACGGAGGTGTTGCGGAGTACGGCGCCCATCTGCTCGGCGATCGACATGAAGCGATTGCCGAAGACCTCGAGTCGGATCGGGTCGGCGCCCCGCAGATCCGACGCCGATCGCGTGGGCGCGTCCCCGCGATCGCGGACCACGAGGAGGCCTTCGCGTCCGAGCTCGGCCTCGAAGCCCGGGTCGAGCACGAGAGTTCCGGTGTCTTCGAGAACGAGCGCGGGGCCCGCGATGCGCTGCGCCGGCGCCAGCTCCTCGCGGGCGTAGACCGGCGCCTCGACGCGTCCCGCGCCGGGGAACCAGACGTGCTCGCGGCGCAGCGGCTCCGCGGGCCCGCGCGCCTGCGGAGCGGGCCCGGATTCCGCGGCCCGGACGGGCTGTGCGGCAACGCCGCGCACGCGCGCCGTGACGATCTCGACGGCGCGCCCGGGCCGCGTGTAGCCGAAGCGCGCGGCGTGCTCGGCGGCGAAGCCCGTCCCCCAGTCCCCGTCCGGCGGCTCCCGCACCGCGAGCGGCGTCTCGGTGCCAGCGTACCGGAGATCGAGCAGTCGCTCGCTGCGGATCGCCTCCGGCGAGGCCCCCTCGTCGGCGAGCGCCGCGCGGGCCGCTCGCTCGAGCGCCGTGAAGTGCTCACGCACCCGGTCCGGCAGGCCGGTCCCGAGCGTCACCCGGCCCGCATCCCGCTGCCCGTCCCAGCTGAGCGGCGCGCTCGCGATGCCGTGCGCCGAGAGCACGCCGGCCAGGGGATGCAGCAGGATCGTCCGGATCCCGAGCTCCCGCGCGATCGCGCAGACGTGCTGGCCAGCCGCTCCGCCGAAGCCCACGAGCGCGCAGCCGCGCGGATCGATGCCGCGGGCAACCGACACCTGCGCAATCGCCTGGGCCATGCTCGCGTTCGCCACCTCGACGAAGCCGGCCGCGAGCTCGTCGGGCCCGAGCGTGAACCCCGCCTCTCGCAGGTCCGACGCGAGAGCGCGCAGGGCCGTCGCCACGGGCTCGGCCCGCAGGGAGAACGGGAAGCGGTCGGGCTGTACGCGCCCGAGGTGGAAGTTGGCGTCGGTGAGGGCGAGCTCGCGGGCCCCGGGGCGCCCGTAGCACAGCGGCCCCGGGTCGGCGCCGGCGCTCGCGGGCCCCACCGTCAGCCGGAAGCCGTCGAAGCGGCACAGCGATCCCCCGCCGGCCGCCACGGTGTGGATGCGCAGCATCGGCGCCTTGACGCGTACGCCGCCGATGAGCGTCTCGAAGCTGCGGTCCACGTCCCCGTCTCGGATGAGCGACACGTCGGTGGAGGTGCCGCCCATGTCGAAGCCGAGGGCGCGATCGAAGCCGCCCAGATCGGCGACGCGGGCGGCTCCCACGACGCCGCCGGCGGGACCGGAGAGCAACGCGAAGGGGCCGCGAAAGCGCGCGGCGTCGCTCAAGCCGCCCGAAGACTGCATGAAGCGCAGCCGCGAGCCGCCCAGCGCTTGCTGAAGCGCCGCCACGTGGGACCGCAGGAGCGGTGTGAGGTAGGCGTCGACGCTGGCCGTTTCGCCGCGCGCGAGCAGCCCCATCTCGCGCGCGATCTCGTGGGAGGCGACGACGTGGGAGAAGCCCAGCTCGCGGGCCAGATCGCGAAGACGCGCTTCCGCCTCCGGGTGGGCGTAGGCGTGGATCAGCACGACGGCCACGGATTCGATCCCGGCGGCCCGCGCCTCCTCGAGCGCCGCCCGGGCGCTCGCCTCGTCGAAGGGCACGATCTCTTCGCCCCGGGGACCGACGCGCCCGGCGACCTCCACCACGCGCGCGTGCAGCGGCGCCGGCTTGCGGATCTCGAGGTCGAACAGCTCCGGGCGCTCCTGGGTCCCGATCTCGATCACGTCGCCCAGGCCGCGATTCGCCACGAGCAGCGTCGGGGCTCCCCGGCGCTCGAGGAGTGCGTTGGTCGCCACCGTGGTGCCGAGGCGCACGCGGCAACGCGGAAGCGGCGCGCCCGGCCGAATGGCGCCTGCGCGCTCGAGCACGAGCCGCATGCCTTCGACCGGCGCGGTGTCCGAGGAGAGGATCTTCGCGGTGTGGATCGACCCATCGGGCGCCTCGCCGATGCAGTCGGTGAAGGTGCCCCCGCGGTCGACCGCGAAGCGCCAGGACGGGGTCGGCTTCGCCTCGCTGCGCGGCGCGCTCACGGCGCTCGGCGGAGTCGGCGCAGCGGCCTGCGCAGAGCTTCGCGCATCGCTTGATCTCCGAGAAGCCAAACCCCTGGAATCGTTACGATCGCGAACATGGCTCCGCCCAGGGCAAGGTCGCACAGCGCGCCGAAGCCGCCCGGCTCGCCGGGCATGACCCACACGCCCGCGGCGGCGGCCGCGACCCCGACCACGGCCGCGCGCGCGCCCGTCGCGGCCAGCCGCAGCAGCGAGGGCCCGCCGTGGAGCACACGGGCGAGCCCCAACGTGAGCAGCGCGTTCAGGCTCATCCCGATCACACCCGCCGCCGCGAGGCCCTCGCCACCAAAGCGGCGCCCGAGCACCAGGTAGAGGGGGATCGCGGCCAGTGCGACGCCCGTGCCCAGCAGCATCGGCCGCCACATCTGGCCGCGGGCGTAGAAGGCGCGCACGGCGATCTGCTGGGTGATCCAGGCGGGCACCGCCCACGCGAAGATCGCCAGCAGCGTCGCCACACGGACCGTGTCCGCCGCGCTGAAGCGGCCCGTCTGGATGATCAGGGCGACGATCGGCTCGGCGAAGGCGTAGAAGGCCGCGGCCGCCAGCACCGCCAGGCCCAGCCCGGCGCGCAGGGCTTCGAGCACCCCGCGGTCGAGCTCGTCGCGGCGTCCTTCGGACCACAGCCGCGCCAGCATCGGCAGGGCCGCCGTGGCGATCGCCTGCCCCACGACGGCGACCGGCACCTGCATCAGACGCCGCGCGTACCCCAGCGAGGCAAGCGTCCCCTCCGCGAGCAATCCGCCGAAGACCTTGTCGTACCACTCGTCCACCGTGAGCAGCGTGACGCCCAGCATCAGCGGAGCGGCGAGGCCGAGGTAGCGCACCACATCCCGGTCGAAGGGCGCGAAGCGAAGGCGGGGACGCAGACCCATCCGGTGCCAGAGCTCGAAGACTGGAATCGCGAAGGGGCCGACGGCCGCCCCGGCCAGGGCGCCCCAGGCGAAGCCCTCGGCACCGAGGGTTGCGCCGAACAGCGCGCCGCCCACGATGATCCCGAGGTTGTAGACCACCGGCGCGAGCGCCTGGCTCGCGAAGCGACCCTCGGCCATCAGCACGGCTCGCACGATGCCTCCGGCCACGAAGAAGACCTGCGCCGGCAGCACGATGCGCGTGAGGCGTACGGTCAGGGCCTGCGTCTCGGGGGCGAAGCGCGGGAACGCGCGCAACACCAGCGGCTCGGCCTGCCACCACAGCACGACCGTCGCCGCGACCGCGAGGGCGCTCATCGTGCCCAGCACGCGGGCGAACAGCGCGTGGGCCGCCGGTGCCCCCGCTTGCGTGCGGACGCGCGTGTAGAGGGGGATGAAGGCGATCGAGAGCGCGCCGCCGGCCAGGAAGTAGTTGAGGATGTCGGGAACCAGGAAGGCCGCGCCGTAGGCGTCCGTCGCCGCCGTCGCACCGATCTGGTGGGCGAGGACCCGGTCGCGCACGAGGCCGAGCACCCGCGACAGCAGGACGCTCACCGCCAACAGGGCCGCGACCACCGTGACGCGCTCTCCGCGCGATTGCCCGCCCGCCGGAGCCTGCACCGAACCCCCCGCTCGGGATTATGCGGAACGTTCCGGGGGATTGCGCTCCCGCCAGACCCGGCCCTCGTAGGTCTCGACGATCACGTCGTCGCCCTCGCGGCCGCGCAGATACGGGTGCGAGAGCGGCACCTTGCCGTGGGGGGTGTCGAGGACGTACTGGGGGATCGCGAAGCCGCTGGTGCGGCCGCGCAGGCTGCGGAAAATCTCGACGCCCCGTTCGATCGCGACGCGGAAGTGGGCCGTACCTTCGAGCCGCTGTGCCTGGTAGCAGTAGTAGGGCCGCACCCGCATGCGCACCAGCCCCTCGCACAGCGCCTTCATGGTCCCCGGGTCGTCGTTGATGCCGCGCAGCAGCACGCTCTGGTTGCCCATGGGAATCCCCGCCCGGCTCAGCCGATCGCAGGCTTCGGTAGCCTCCGGCGTGAGCTCGCGCGGGTGGTTGAAGTGCGTGTTCACCCAGATCGGGTGGTGGCGCTCGAGCATGCGGCACAGCGCCTCGGTCACCCGGAACGGCAGCGTCACCGGAAGCCGCGTGCCCAGGCGAATGATCTCCACGTGGGGGATCGAGCGCAGCTCCGACAGCAGCCAGTCGAGCCGATCGTCGGCGAAGACCAGGGGGTCGCCGCCGGTCAACAGCACGTCGCGGATCTCCGGTGAGCGCCGGATCCACTCGAGCGCCTCACCCAGCTCGCGCCGCTTCATCGTCCACTCCTCGTCCCCGACCATGCGCTTTCGCAGGCAGAAGCGGCAGTAGAGCGCGCACTCGTTGTTGACGCAGAAGGCGATGCGGTCGGGGTAGACCCGGATCACGTTCTTGACCGGGGAGTGGGCCACCTCGTCGAGGGGATCGGGCAGGCCCGTCGGGTCCTCCAGCTCCGCGGTGCGTGGCACCACCTGGCGGCGGATCGGACACTCGGGATCGTCCGGGTCCATGAGCGCGGCGTAGTAGGGGGTGATCACGAAGTGGAAGCGGCGCGCGAGCCGCTCGATGGCGGCGACCTCGTCCGGGGTGGGCTGGACGAAGCGCGCCAGGTCGTCGGCGCTCCGGACCCGGTTTCGCATCTGCCAGGTCCAGTCGCTCCAGGATCCGCTTGTCCGGGCTTCATCCCGAACTTCAAGTGAATTCTGAAGTTTGATCGCGGTCACGGGAGGCCGAGCCTGCGCAGGGCGTCGGCGAGGATCCGCGCGAGCAGGTCTTCGAGCGGCACCCCTTCCAGCTCCGCGAGGATGCCGAAGGAGCCGTCCGGTGCAAAGGTGGGCAGGGGGTTCATCTCCAGGAACCAGGGGCGACCCGCGCGGTCGAGTCGGAAGTCGGCGCGGGCGAAGTCGCGGCACTCGAGCGCCTCGTAGGCGATTCGCGCCAGGCGCGCGAGCCCGGCCTCGAGCTCGTCGTCGAAATTCCCGGGCAGGCCGTGGCGCCAGCCGCCGACCGGCGCGCGGTGCCGCTCGAGGGCGTGCAGGCCGATGCCCGTCGTCACCTCCAGGGCGCGCTGGAGCACGGGCAGGACGCGCGGGGGGTCGTTCCCCACCACCGTCACCGTGTACTCGGGGCCTTCGAGGAAGGGCTCGACCAGCGCGGGCTGGGTGTAGTCGCGCACGATGCGCCCGACCTCCCGCGCGAGCGCCGCGCGATCCGCGACGCGCGAGGCCGGACCGATGCCCTTCGCCGTTCCTTCCCATCGAGGTTTCACGAAGAGGGGAAAGGGGCGCGGAAGATCTACCTTTTCCGCCTCCTCGCCAGAGCCCAGGACAGCCTGGGCAGGAACCGGAACGCCCGCTGCGGCGACGACCCGGCACGCCCAGGCCTTGTCGAGGGTGACGGAGAGGGTCAGGGCGTCGGAGCCCAGGGTCGGCACGCCGGCCATTTCGAGCAGCACCGGCGCCCAGGCTTCGCGGTTCCGACCTCCGAAGCCCTCGGCGATGTTGAGCACCGCGTCGATGCCCGGGAGCCCGGGCGCCCCCTGCCGGGCGATGCGGGCCAGCAGATCGTGGGGGTTGCCGATCCGGACCGGGCGGTGACCGAGACGGCGCAGCGCGCCCTCGAGAACCCGCACGGTCGCCTCGGGCTCGTACTCGGCATCGACGTCTTCGGGATCACCGGCGCGACGCGGATAGCGCCCGAGCAGGTCGTAGACCAGGCCGATCGCGAGCGACGCCATGCCGCCGCAGAGCATAACGCTCCGCCCTGTTAGCATGACGACGAGTCCTTCGGCCCCTCGAGGAGCGAGCGCGATGACGCGCGCGGTGGCGCTGCTGCTGACGATCGCGACCGGCTTCAGCGGCCTGGTCTACGAGGTCGCCTGGCAGAAGTACCTCGCCACGCTGCTGGGCTCGCACAGCGAGGCCACCGCCGCCGTCCTGGGCCTGTTCCTCGGCGGC
>JAOTUO010000341.1 GCA_029863845.1 Myxococcales bacterium | reverse complement strand
CGATCACGGATTCGGGGTCGCGTTCTCGATCGCGACGCGCGCGCCCGCCTGCACCTCGGCGCGGTCCAGGGACGACACCACCAGCTGTCCCTCTTCGAGGCCACCGCGCACCTCGACGTAGTCCCAGTTCTTGAGCCCGACCTCCACGGCCCGCTCCTCGAGTCGGCCGTCGCTGGCGACGAGCACCCGGTCGCCCTCGAGCAGCGCCGAGGTGGGGATGCGCAGCACGCCCTCGCGCACGTCGAGGACGACTTCCACGTCGGCGGAGGTGCCCGGCAGCAGCGTGGAGGCGAACTTCGCATCGTCGAGATCCACCTCGATCTCCAGCGTCCGGTTCTGCGCCACCACATCGAGCACGTAGGGGGACAGGCGCACCACACGGGCGGGGAAGTCCTGGCCCGGGTGGGAGTCGACGGTCACCTTGACCGCCTGACCCGCCCGGATCTTCGCCGAGTCGACCTCGTCCATGGGGGCGCTCACGTAGACCGACGTCGGATCGATGAGGTCGATCACCGCAGGCACCGTCAGGAGCGGCGGCGACGGCATGATCCACTCGCCCACCTCGACATCCTGCTCGGCGATCACGCCCGCGAAGGGCGCGTAAATCGAGTACTTGGCCAGCTCCGTCTCCATCGCCGTGATCTCGGCCTCGGCCCGGCCCACCTGGGCCTTGCGGGCATTGCAGGTGGCGTCGGCGGCCTCGAAGGTGCTCTGGAGCGCGTCGAGCAGGTCCTCGGAGACGATGTTCTGCTCCGCCAGGGAACGCTTGCGCCGGACGTCGCGCAGCGCGCGGTTCCGGGCGATGCAGGCCTCATTCGCGCCGGACTCCGCCACCCGCAGGCTCAGCTGGGCCAGCAGCAGCTGCGCACGGGGGGTGGCGTCGCTCAGCTGCACCAGCAGCGCGCCCTCCTCCACCGCGTCGCCCTCCCGGTACGTGAGCGCCACCACCCGGCCGCCCATCTCGGCCGAGAGCTTCGCCCGCCGCCGTGCGCGCACGGTGCCCGCCTTGGAGTTGGTGATGGTGGACTCCACCCGCGCCGGCTCCACCCGCGCGACCCGGACCGGGATGGGCTCGGGCCGCAGCAGCGTGAAGCGGAGCGCAACGGCGGCGAGGACGACGAGAATCCCGATCCAGACGAGCCGCTTGCGCATGAGACGTCCGTGGGCGCGCGGGCGAAGGCGCCGTGCGGACAATAGCGGATGGGCCGCGTCCGGCGGGCGGTCCGTTCCCGGCCCCGCGGCCGGCGCGACGGCGATCGCGGGATCGATACTGCGCTCCGCGCCCGAAGCGGGCACAATCGGCGCGCTCGGCCACACGCAAGCGGCCGACGGGGAGGTCCGGAGATGGCGGAAGGCAATGGACTCATCTTCGCGTGCGAGCTCGACGGCCACGGCGGCGGGCGGGAGGTCGGGTGGGACGCGATCCCCGCGACGCCGCCGACCGCAGGCTTCCTGTGGGTGCACCTCGACTACGAGGCGCCCAACGTCGGGCGCTGGCTCGCGGAGTCGAGCGCCATCGACCCGCTGATCTGCGAGGCGCTGACGGCCGAGGATCCGCGTCCCCGCAGCCTCGCCCACCGCGACGGACTCCTGCTGATCCTGCGCGGCGTCAACGAGCACCCGGGGTCGGACCCCGAGGACATGGTCTCCATCCGGATGTGGATCGAGGCGAACCGTGCCATCACGCTCCGGCGCCGCCGCGTGATGGCCGTCCAGGATCTCCAGGAAACGATCGCGAAGGGCTCGGGGCCTCGCGACGCGGGCGACTTCCTGGTCGACCTGGCGGACCACCTGATCGAGCGGTTGGCCGTCGTCCTCGCCGATCTGGACGAGAGGATCGACGCGATCGAGGAGTCGATGCTGGTCGCCGAGGCCCGCGAGCTGCGTCCCAAGCTCTCGGACGTGCGCCGGCAGTGCATCGGCCTGCGCCGCTACCTGGCGCCCCAGCGAGACGTGCTGTCCCGCCTTCAGACCGAACGCGTCGGCTGGTTCGACGAGATCCATCGCAACCGGCTCCGCGAGATCGGCGACCGCACCACCCGCTACGTCGAGGACCTGGACGCCGACCGCGAGCGCTCCGCGGTCACCCACGAAGAGCTGGACAACCGTCTCTCCGAACAGCTCAACCGCCGGATGTACGCGCTCTCGGTGATCGCGGGGATCTTCCTGCCGCTCTCCTTCCTCACGGGACTGCTGGGGATCAACGTGGGCGGGATCCCGGGCTCGGACACGCCGACGGCCTTCGCCATTGTCTGCGGCCTGATGACCGGAATCGCCGCCTTCCAGATCTGGCTGTTCCGGCGCCTGCGGTGGATGTGACGGGCGAAGCGCTCACGGCGGCGCGCCCCGCGAGATCGAGGTTCGGGAGGCACTCACGATGAAGCTGGGATTCTTCGGTCCCATGAAAACGCTCGACTCCGCCAAGACCCGCCTGGAGGAGCTGCCCGACGGCCGGCTCCGGGCGACCATCGAGCACGAGACGATGCAGGGCGTGACGCCCGAGATGCTGGTCTGGTGGTTCGAGAACAGCGACGGCTTCACGACCTGGAACGGGACCGACTTCAGCGGGACGCCCGTTCCCGTCTACCGCTACTGGCACCCCTACGATCACATCAAGACCCGGTGGGTGAAGCCGGTGAAGCGCGCCGACGGGCACCTCGCCCCCGGCAGCGTCCTCGAGATCCAGGAGAACATCGGGGGCGTGCACGAGGTCCGGATCCGGGCCCGCGTCACCCGCTTCGACGACCGGGCCTTCGACTTCGAGCTGGCCCTGGGCGGCATCCTGAGAGCGGGCGTCCTCGAGCACCGCTACGCGCCGGTGGACGGAGGCTCGTCCTTCACCACCTGCCTGTGCGTAGGCTCGACGCTTCCCGTCGTGGGCCCCTGGCTCACGCGGCTGGTGCGGAAGCTCCGGATCTCCGAGCCGATGGTGCGCGACTGGCTGCTCCACAACGTGGAGGAGAGCGGCGAGACCGAGAAGTTCGTCCCCACCCTCTTCGCCGAGGCCGGGCGTCGCGCCACCTGATTCCCGCCGCGGACGTCACCGGGCGGGCGTGCGGCGTATCCTGGGAGCCGCTACCAACACCGCGGGCGGTCCGTGGGGCGCTGCCGCGGGAGCGGAGGATCCACCGTGCAGGACTTCGAGAAGCTCGGCGCCTTCTACCTGGGACGCGCCTGCGACCCGCAGACCGGGAAGACCCGCGACGAGCTGCTGCTCTACGAGTCGAAGGACCTGACCACCCACGCGGTCTGCGTCGGGATGACGGGCAGCGGCAAGACGGGGCTCTGCGTCTCGCTCCTGGAAGAGGCCGCCATCGACGGGATCCCGGCCATCGCCATCGACCTCAAGGGCGACCTCGCGAACCTGATGCTGACCTTTCCGGAGCTTCGCCCGGCGGACTTCCGGCCCTGGGTCGACCCCGCGGAGGGAAGCCGGCGCGGCCTCGATCCCGAGGCCTACGCCGCCGAGGTGGCCCGCACCTGGAAGCAGGGACTGGCCGAGTGGGGACAGGACGGAAGCCGCATCGCGCGCTTCCGGGATGCCGTGGAGACGGCGATCTACACGCCCGGCAGCAGCGCCGGCCGGCCGCTGCGGGTGCTGCGATCGCTCTCGGCACCCTCGGCGCAGCTCGCCGCCGACCCCGACGCGCTCCGCGACCGGATTCTCGCGACGGTGTCGGGCCTGCTGTCGCTGCTCGGCATCGAGGCCGACCCGATCCGGAGCCGCGAGCACATCCTGCTGTCGAACCTGGTGGAGCGGGCCTGGCGCGAGGGACGCGACCTCGAGCTCGCCGCACTGATCGCCGAGATCCAGTCGCCGCCCTTCGACCGGATCGGCGTTCTCGATCTCGAGTCCTTCTTCCCCTCGAAGGACCGCTTCGCCCTGGCCATGATCTTCAACAACCTGCTCGCCTCGCCGGGCTTCGCCGCCTGGATGGAGGGCGAGCCCCTCGACGTGGGTCGCCTGCTGCACACTCCAGAAGGCCGGCCCCGACTCTCGATCCTGTGCCTCGCGCACCTCTCGGATCCCGAGCGGATGTTCTTCGTGACCCAGCTCCTGAACGAGGTGGTCTCGTGGATGCGGACGCAGCCGGGGACGTCGAGC
>JAOTUO010000340.1 GCA_029863845.1 Myxococcales bacterium | reverse complement strand
GCTCTTCTCCGCCGCGAACAGCCCCATCGTGATGCCGGGGACGAGGAAGAGCAGCACCACCGACATCGAGCCGTAGAACTCCGCGATCAGGCGGTCGTTGAGATTCAGGTCGGCGAGCACGTCGTAGGCCTGGAACTGCTGGGCGCGCATGACCAGGTCGGCGAACCAGGCTACGCCGAGGATGAAGAAGAACCCGGCCAGCACCGAGAACAGGCTCAGCACCCCGTAGGCGACCGGCGAGACGAAGAGTCCCCGCAGCTCGCGGCCCGCGACGTGGCCAACGTGCCTCACGGCGCGGCTCCGGGCCCGCCCGAGCCCGCCTCGGCAGCGCCCCGCTGCTCGGCGACGACATCGTGCGCGGTCTCGCGCGCGAACAGCTCTTCGAGGCTGTGTCCTTGGCTGGTCAGCTCGGCGAGCGGCGCATCGACCGTCTTGCGCCCTTCATTGATCAGGATCACGCGCTGGCAGATCGCCGCGACCTCGGGGAGGATGTGAGTGGAGAGGATGATCGTGTGCTGCGTCTCGCCGTCTCTCGGCGCAGCCAACTCCGTGATCAGACTACGGATGTCCTGGATCTGCAGCGGGTCGAGGCCCACGGTGGGCTCGTCGAGGATCAGGACCGGCGGGTCGTGCACGATGGCTTGCGCGAGGCCCACGCGCTGCCGGAACCCCTTGGAAAGATCGCCGATCACGCGCGTACGCACCTCCGTCAGCCCGCAGCGCTCGAGCGCCCGCTCGATCCCCTCGCGCCGCCTTCGCCGCGGGACGTCGTGGATCTTCGCGACGTAGTCCAGGTAGGGGATGACCGACATCTCGGGGTAGAGCGGCAGGTTCTCGGGCAGGTAGCCGACGGAGCGCCGCGCCGCCACCGGCTCCTCGAAAATGTCGAAGCCCGCGATCACCGCCGTCCCGTCGGTGGGCGGCATGAAGCCGGTCAGGATCCGCATGGTCGTCGTCTTGCCGGCGCCGTTCGGCCCCAGAAAGCCGACGACCTCGCCCTTTTCCACCGAGAAAGAGACGTCGTCCACGGCCACGAGTTCGCCGTAGCGTTTGGTGATCCCCTTCGCCTCGATCATTCACGCCCCCCGGCTGCGAGCCCGTGCAGGAAGATCTTCACCACCGTGCGGGCTACCTTGACGTAGTACTCGTTCTCGCGCTCGTCGCGCTCTTCGATCCGGATCACCCCGAGCACCAGGGCCGTGATCACGATCTCGAGGCTGCCGATGAGGACGCAGCAGGCGACGTCGGGATCGAGGTCGCCGCGCAGGTCGCCGGACGCCTGCCCGGCGCGCAGGATTCCCGCGACGCTCTGGAACAGGGCACCCACGGCGCGGATCTGGCCCGGCTCTGCGAAGCGCGAAGAGCGCTGGATCTCCAGCACGAAGACCTTCACCCATTCGGGGCGAACGCGGTAGGCGTTGAGGATGAGCGCTGCGATCGACACGAGCTTGTCCTCGGTCGAGGTCGGTGCATCCGCGATCTCGTCCACGGCCTCGAGGAACCCGGTCCAGCGTTCTTCGAAGATCGTGTTGAGGATCTCTTCCTTGTTCTTGAAGTAGTGGTAGACCAGGCCGTAGGCGATCTCCGCCTCCCGGGCGATGTCGGAGATCCGGGCGCCGTGATAACCCAGGCGCGCGAAAACGCGGATCGCGGCGTCCACGATCCGGTTCCTCTTGTCGCGCCGGACGGGCGACTCGGAGTGCATCTCAGGTGACGTCGTCATCCCACTGTGTAGTGCGCGTTGGCGATCGGTTGATCCGAAGAAAGCCGCGGGCTTCGCGGGCGCCGAATATACGGATGGGGTCGGCGTGCCGTCAACACGCCTGGCTCCCGCTCCGGGATCCGGATATCCTTCCGGAGATGCGACGCTTTCTCGCCATCGGCGGTCTCGCCTGCGGGTGCGGCTTCGCGGCGTTGCCGCTGGCGCTGGGGGCACCCGCCTCTGCCTACGAACCCGGCGCGATCGCCGCGGTTCCCGGCATCGAATCCGCAGACCCGGACCTCGCCGCGCAGCGTCGGCGCGGGGCCTGGTGCACGCCGCACGGATGCGCGGGAGCAGCGCCGTCGCCCTGGAGCGAGGCGGCCGGCTTCGGAGCCGCCACCGTGGCGGCCGGCTGGCTCGCACGGCGGCGCCCACTGGTTGGCGAGGGCGCGCGGGCGCTCAGGCCGTGATCGTGACCCACTGGAACGAGCTGGAGGAGCCCGGCACGCGACCCCCGCGTCCGAGGTCGTAGCGGAGCGAGCCGCCGCTCTGCGAGCCGCCGATGATTTCCTGGAAGGCCTTGATCTTGGCCGCCGGGTCCTCGGGGTTGAGCCCGTGGAAGACGATCTCCACCTTCGGCTTGGACTCGAGCACGTTCAGCACGAGCGTAGCCAGCGTAAAGAGCTTCCCGATGCCTTCGACGGCTTCGACCGAGAAGCGCGGGACTTCGACCTTGGACAGCTCGAAGCCGTATTCGAGTCGCATTGCGCGATCTCCCACACCCTCGCGGGGCGCCGCAGGGTCGCCCCGGCGAGGTCAGGTGTCAAGGGACGGGAGCTTGGGGCAGGCCGGGCGGCTCAGCCGAAATTGTCGCCCGTTTCGTCCTCGAGCGTACCGAGACGATCGACGAGCTCTTCTCTCGTGAGGACTCCCTTCTCGACGAGAAGCTGGGTGAGCGCCCGCAGAATCGAGTCGGTGGACACGGCGCCCGCGTGCGGGGCGGCGGCGGTCTCGGGCACCAGGTCGGGTCCGGAGATGTCGAACTCGGGGTCGCACAGGTCGTCGTCGCCGAGTCCGAAATCGAGCACCTCGAGCTCGTCGTCGGACTCGGTCGGAATCGACCCGAGCGGATCGACGGCTTCGTCGTCGTCGCCGGGCGGGGCCCATTGGTAGTGCCGGGCCAGGGCCTCCTGAAGCTCGCTGGCGGCCACCAGCACCGGGCGGATCTGCATCTCGACCAGGCGGCCCAGGTCTTCGGTCGCCTCGCTGTCGGCGGGATCCTCCATCGCCACGTAGAGCACGGTCGATTCGCCCTCGGTCTTGACGAAGAGCGGGAGGCAGCGGTGCTTCTCCGCCACGTCGGGCGGGATGGTCTCGAGGATCTCGGACTGGATCTTCTTGCCCTGCAAGCGCACCAGGGGCATCGATAGCTGACCGGCGAGGATCCGGATGAGGGTGATCTCGTCGAGGGCCCCCATCCGCACCAGCGTCATGCCCAGGGGCCGACCCGAATCCCTCTGCACCTCCAGTGCCGCCTCGAGCTGCGCCTGGCTGATGGCGCCGGCCTCGAGGAGCAGCTCTCCCAGCCTCATGGCCATGGCCCCTCCATCGCACCGATCGAATCGGCTCGCCGCCCGGCGGACCTTACCCTTCCCGGCGGAATCCCCCGAGGGACACCCGCGAGTCGAGCGGGCCGTTCCAACCGGCCGGGTCCCGTCCTCAGCGCACCCGCCGGTAGACCCGAACGCCGGGGGTGCCCGGCGCCGTCCGGAAGCGATGCAGGCGCGGATCCTCCCGGTTCTCGAAGGCGGTGTCCGGGTAGTCGATCACGCGCAGGCGGTAGGCCCCCGTGGCCAGCTGCTGCTTCAGCCGTTGCCGGATCCGCTCGTCCTCGTGGGCGCCGACGTTGTCCCGGCGCAGGATGATCCAGTCCGCCTCCGCGATCGGGTCGAGGTCCTCGCCGGTGAGCCCGCCCAACACCCGCAGCCCGGTGTAGAACTTGAGCGGCAGGTCGCCGTAGTTGATCGCAACGACGTCGTCCGCGCCCGCGTGCTGCTCCAGCGTCTTCACGATCCCCTCGATGGGACCGTCGAAATCGTGTGTCAGCTCGTACGCGAAATCGTCGAGCGAGCCCAGAGCCAGCCAGACGGCCAGCACCGCGCCGGCCAGCAGACGGGACCGGCGCATCAGCGCGCCGACCAGCCCCCCCGCGAGCAGGAAGAGCGGCGGGGCGAGCGGAGCCAGGTAGCGGAAGTAACCGCTGGGAGCCGCAAGCGCCAGGACGACGACGTTGATGCCGCAGAACAGGAGCAGGAGCGCGACGTGGCTGCGCGTCGCGGGGTCCGAGCCCAGCACCGGCTCCCGCCAGGCCCAGCGCCAGACGGCGAGCCCGACCGCCGCCAACGCGATGACGATGCGCAGGAAGTA